>RGDT01000375.1 GCA_009918525.1 Planctomycetia bacterium | reverse complement strand
ACGGGTGATCCCCTGAGCCCTGTACCCGACACGTCCTCCTTTCTGAGCGCCCGACGAGACGAAAATCGGATAGCCGGACTGGACGTCATCGAATCGGCCTTTGCAAAAGGACGTACTCGACGAGTCGAAGCGACGGGCCATCGCGACACGGTCGGCCGGGCCAGGAAGATGATGACAAGCGAACAGCTATCCGCCTTTGACGTGTCCAAGGAGCCGCTCACTGTTCGTACCGAGTATGGGGATAGTGTGTTTGGTCGAGCCTGTCTAGCGGCCCGTCGGCTGACGGAAGTAGGGGTACGCTGCGTGGAAATCACGTTGAGCGGATGGGATACCCACGCCAACAATCACGCACTCGTTAAGGGTCTAAATGCCGACCTCGACCCCGCGTTGGCCGGATTGGTTCGCGATCTAAGGAAGAGAGACAACCTGGCTAAAACCATGATCCTCGTGGCCGGGGAATTCGGACGCACACCGCGAATCAACCCCGTTGGAGGACGGGACCATTGGCCTAACGGCTTCAGTGTGGCCTTGGCGGGGGGTGGCGTTCGCGGCGGTGTCGTAGTAGGGGAAACCGACCCGAGCGGCACGACGAACGTCAAGAATCCTGTGCCGGTAGCAAACCTTTACGCCACGATTCTAACCGCGATGGGTATCGATTACGACAAGATCCACAACACCCGAATCGGCCGAACGGTCCAGTATAGCAACGGCGTACCGGTCGAAGGGTTATTAGCAGAAGGAAACTAAGCGGCGTGACGGGCAGGCAACCGTTCCAACACATACGAAACCAACGACGCCACTCGCTCATCGTTGACTAGCGGCAGTAGGGCGTTTCGTGTACGTTCGGCGTCAGCCGCTGATCGGGCCAAACGCAAGGCTGCGTGAATGCGTTTGGCTTCGTCTTCGGAGGTGATACGGCGAATCAGCTTTTCCCATTTCTCGTCTGTCAACGGCTTGTACATGTTGATCCTCCGATTGGAGACATCGGCACTAGGAGGATCACCGCTTTAACCAAATAACCGACTTTGACCAATACGACGGTCAATCCCAACCGCCGACAGCGTGAGAAACAAGGCCGGAAGCGTCAACGACGGTGATAGACAAATGGCCGTCGTTGAGGCTTCCGACATTCACAACCAGGGTTAGAGCTACCGTTGTTCCTCCTCACCGGAAGCGCCAGCACTGCTGCCTCTTTCTTCACCCCGCTGAGGAGAGGTCATGGGTGGTGGTACATAGGGTTCGCCCTTGGCCATCCAGGCAGGTTTGGCAGCGCCCTTGAGATGATGGTCAAAAAACTGCTGCATCCTGATCGTGTAGTCCATCTGGTTCTTCCGCTGCGTCAGACCGTGTCCTTCTCCGACGTAGTTGAACAGGTACACCTCTTTATCGAGACGACGCAGCGCAAGGTAATACTGAATACCTTCCTGCCAAGGTACCGCCTCGTCGCGATCGTTGTGAAGCATGATCAACGGCGTCTTGACGCGATCAGCCATAAATAACGGCGAATTCTCAAGGAACCGCGTCGGATATTCCCATAACGTCCCACCGATACGGCTTTGCGTCTTCTCGTATTGGAACTGACGAGGCAAGCCCGTTCCCCAGCGGATGCCGCCGTAGGCGCTGGTCATGTTCGTGACCGGTGCACCAGCGGACGCCGCCTTAAAGCGCGTTGTTTGCGTAATCAGATAGGCCGTCTGATACCCGCCCCAACTGTGCCCCTGAATGCCAATAGCCTTCTCATCGACGCAGCCCATGTCAACGACTTTGTCAATGGCGGGGAGAATGCACTTCTGAGCACTCTGGCCGGGATAGCCGACCGTGTAGGCGATGTCCGGCATAAGGACGAGGTAGCCGTTGCTGACGTAATAACTCGGGTTGATCGATGTACCCGGCCGTGGGTCTACGAATCGATGCAGATTTTGGGACAATCGCTCATAAATGTAAACGATCATTGGATATTGTTTTTTGGGGTCAAAGTTCTCCGGTTTCAGCAGAATACCTTCTAATGGCAAACCGTCCGCGCTCTTGTAGCGTAAGAGTTCGGCCCTACCCCAGATGAGGTCTTTTTTTTGGGGGTTGGTGTCCGTTAGTCGTCGTACTTCGCGAAATTCGGCGTCCGCACTGTACAAGTCGGGATAATCGTAAAATGTCGAAACACGCAGAAGATGGCGACCATTTTTGTAAGTGAGCAAATCGTACGACTTGGCTCCCATGATTAACAGACGCGGGCCATCTTTGAATGAAAGGGAATAGAACCCCGTGTCACGAGTTTTTTCGTTCTCGGCCCGCAGCAATACCGTTTTCGTCGGGTCGATGGTCCGAGATTTGGGATCGAGTGTCACCACACGCAGTGACGTGCTGTTTTTGCGGCCAATACCCGCTGTGACGTTGATGGCTTCGCTACCATCAGGCTTGATTCGCCAAATATCAAACCGGTCGTAAATCAATACCGATTCATCTCCATCAGTCCACCCCCCCAGGCCGTAGGGCGGCACCGTGCTGGGCATGTCATATAGATCATTAGCAAACGAGACATTGAGTTTACCGGTAAGATTGAACGATTTGCCCGTGGCGACCTGGAAGCAGTGCCACGCTTTTCCGTCCCAACGGAGCAGATAATTTCCACCCGGCGACCACATCACCCCGTTTTGCTTTTTGATTAATGGTTTGCGTTCGCCGGTCTTTTGATTGACGAGAAAGAGGTCGGCATGGAGTGTAAGTTCGACACTGCCGACAAGACGACGATAGGCCCGATCATCGCTACCCAGTGCCAAATCGCCCGTGGGAGCCTCCGTTACTTCTTGCATCGTCTCATCGGCTAATTGTCGGCACGATCTATCAGCCAAGTGGAAGACGGTACGATAGGTTTTGTTTGTGGTCTGGGAATAGCGAACTTTTTGCATCGGCTGGATGTAATCGTCTCGATAGTGCCATAGTTCGACGGCTGCTCGCTCGGCGGATGATTTCGCGGCCGGTATCGGCGGGGGAACCATGCCGAAATAAAGACGATTACCGTCACGCGACCACGA
>RGDT01000374.1 GCA_009918525.1 Planctomycetia bacterium | reverse complement strand
GCAGCGGCGTGGATGGCCTTCTGGATATGGATTACGGGTCGAGCAGGGGCTACGTGGCGACCCATAACCTATACCGCTAGGACGGGCAACACCACCACCGCTGACTCGCGGCAACGGATCGAGATTCGGTCATGATCAGGGAGATGGACATTTGGTAGGCGCGATTTTGATCGCACTGGGATTGCCGGCAGTTAGCATTGGACTGCTGATCGTCGCAATTATCCGTATCCGCCATCTAGATCGATGGCTTGCCTCCTACTTCATGGAATGGAGTCGGCGGCGAGATCCCGACAACACACGCGATATTCATCTCTTGATTTGCGTAGCCGATCATTTCGAGCCGAAGTATGGTGGTGTATCCCCGGATCAGGCCGCTGCTCGCGTTCGTCGCTGGGTAGATGAATATCCCCGTCAATTCGCGCGTTTTCGTGATAGTGATGGTCGTACGCCGCGGCACACCTTTTTTTATCCGGCGGAGGAATACGAATCCCTTTATCTTGATGCCTTGGGCAACTTATGCGCGGCGGGTTTCGGTGAGGTTGAGATTCACTTGCATCATGACAATGATACGCCAGATAATATGCATCAGACGTTAACACGCTTTCGCGACACTCTTGCCAAAGAGCATGGATTGCTGGCCCGTCGCTGTGATGGATCGCCCGCTTATGCCTTCATACATGGCGATTGGGCGTTGTGCAACTCGCGTCCTGACGGTCGTTTTTGTGGTGTCAATAACGAACTGGCGATTTTGAAGGAAACGGGATGTTACGTCGATATGACGTTGCCCTCGGCACCGAATCCGGCTCAGACGCCAATTATTAACCGGATATATTATGCCAAGGATCGGCCCGGCCCGTGTGCTCATTTCCACGCGATTCCCAACTCACCACCCAACCTCACTCCTTCGGATGGGGTTAGAAAGGGGAGCGTCGAAGGCTATCGTGAAGGGCTGATGATGATTCAAGGGCCGCTCTTGTTGGACTGGACTCGGCCCAAGTTTGGCTTGTTTCCGCGCATCGAGAATGGTTGTTTGCAAGGCACTCAACCTCCGACGATAGAGCGAGTGCGGTTGTGGCTTCGTGCTTGTGTTCAGGTTGCCAACCGAGCCGATTGGTATTTTGCTAAGTTACATGCCCACGGTGCGATGGAAGAATCGCACGATGTTTTGCTGGGCGAACCGATGATCCAGTTCCATGAATCGCTGGCTGCTGAGGCTCGGCGTAATCCACGTTTTCATTATCACTACGTAACCGCTCGCGAAATGTATAATCTTGCCAGAGCAGCCGCGGACGGTTTTGAGGGTCCAGTCGGCGAGGCGCTCAACTACGAGCTATTAGCTGGACCTGCGCTTACCGGGTCGAATCTGAACAAATGAGCCACTGATGAGGTCGTCTCTTAATTATATGATCCGATTAGCGGCAGTAGCCTTCGCAATTCGGATAGCATTGATTGTCGTGTTGCGCGATCCATTCGCTGGGCCGACCGGTGGGCCTACCGGTGACGCGTTCGAGTTTGATTCGATTGCTCAAAACATCGCGACAGGTGTCGGTTTCTTCAACCATGGACGCCCAACTTCGTTTCGTGCGCCAGGTTATCCCTTCCTGATTGGATTGGTCTATTTCCTGTTCGGTATCTATCCGCTGCTCGTATACTTGCTTAATGCTGCACTCGGAGCGGCGTCGTGTATACTGGCCTATCTGATCGGTCGCGACCTGTTCGACGAGTGCACCGGACAGCGTGCCGGATGGTTAGGCGCGTTCTTCCTGCCGCATATCTGGTTTGCAACTATGTTTCACTCGGAAAATTTATTTATCCCGCTCCTGGGTATGGCGACTTGGTTGCTATCTCGTTGGCCGATGTTGTCCGCAGTGAACCTTGGGCTAGCGGTCCTGACTCGTCCGTTTGCGATTGTCTTGATTCCGTTATGGGCGTTATGGCACTTGGCCAACCGCCGCTACAGGGCCGCGATGGCATTCGGGATGATAGCAGGGTTGTGCATCGTCCCCTGGACCGTGAGAAACTTTATCGTCCATGGTAAACCGGTTCTGATCGCTACGAACGGTGGCTCGACCTTTTACGGCGGAAATAATGACCGTGTGATCCATGAATGGCGATTGTGGGGTGGTTGGATTTCGACGACCGAACTACCTTTTCGCGATCTTATCGACGCCACACCCGATGAGGTGGCCCACGACCGGATGGAATGGAAACTCGGTACGGATTGGGTGATCGCGAATCCCGTCAAAGCTGTCCTCTCTGTTCCCTTCAAATTGGCTCGGCTTCTCTTCTGGCTACCCGATTTTGAGGGCGGACGAATTGCTTTACTCATTCGTATTGTTACATGGGTGCCTTATCTGGTGTTGATACTGGCGAGTCTGCGGCGTGTTGACTTCCGTGCCGTGGGGTGGATATTGCATATGGCCATGATCGCCACGGCGATAACAGCAGTGGTTTTCTGGGGTAGTCCGCGTTTTCGTGATGCTAATGCTCCGTTATTGATGGTGTATGCTTCAATGGGTTGGAGTGTACTGTTTCGTGAAACGGTGAGGAATTCATGACTAATCCGATGCCTTCCCTGGCGACCGACCTGATTGCCAAGCTCAACGCACGCACGGCCCTTGTCGGTATTATTGGCCTGGGCTACGTCGGTTTGCCCTTAGCCCGGACGTTTTGTGCAGCCGGCTACCTTGTGATCGGTTTCGATATTGACCAGGCAAAGGTCGAACGTCTTCACGCCGGCGAGAGCTATCTCAAGCATATTCCGGCCGAGGATGTGAAAACGATGCTTGCCCAGCGGTTCCAGGCAACGAGTGATTTTGGCCGGCTTAGCGAAGCGGACGCCGTTTTGATCTGTGTACCAACGCCTCTGACAGAGTCGCGTGAGCCGGATCTGAGCTTTGTCGTCAAATCGGCCGCTGCCGTAGCCAAGACACTACGACCGGGACAACTCGTGGTACTGGAAAGTACAACCTACCCCGGCACCACGCGAGAGGTAGTGTTGCCCGTATTGGCTGACACAGGGTTGAAACC
>RGDT01000373.1 GCA_009918525.1 Planctomycetia bacterium | reverse complement strand
AGGGGGCTATTGGGGTAGGGGCGATACGTGGACCCACGGGAGTGGGAGCGGGGCGCGAGGGCATATCGGGAATAGAGCGGGCAAGCATCATTAAAAGCTGAAGCAGGCGGAACACCGGGAAGCCCTCCCGGGATGTCTTATGGTTCAGGGCGTTAGGTGGAAAGGGTAACAACCACTTAACGCCCTATGCATTTTGGATCGCGACTCAATTTTCTGGTTTTTTACGCTTCCGCGTTTTTTTGGCTGGAGGTGTTTCTTGAACCGGTTCGGGCGCAGGTTCGGGCGTGGGTTCGGGTTGAGGTTTTTCCAGTACCTCTAGCCGAGTCCCGAGTATCGAGTCTTTCCACAATTCGTACTGAGCTGCTCGACTGGCTTCGAGGGAAGACAGCATAAGCATCATTAGATCAGAATGCACACCTTGCACCACCTCGCTGGGAGCGCCTGCCAAGGCCATCTTTCCGGCAATGGTGGCCATCGCCTGGCTGACGTAAGCGGCTAAAGCCGGTTCGCGTTGCAACAATCCTTCGAGTGCGGCTTGGTGACCAGTTTCAGCGATCTGACCGCGTGCCGCGATGATATGGGTATGGTGAACCAGCATACTATCGGGATCGGTTCGCTTTTGTTTCGCCATGGTTGCCTCCTCTCCTTACCTGTCTATCTAACATCATACGCCGAAACTAGAGTCGAGTTACGCACAATTCAGCGAAAAGTCCCTAAGTGGGACTTATTTTTCTTCAACGTTTCTTTTTGCTGCGGATTGCTCGCTTGCCCCTACCGCGATACATCATTCATCGCCCTCCCACCTGCCGAGGCTTTCTATGTTTCGCTTTCTATTATTTGGATTGCTTTCCGCTCTTCTCCTCACGGCTGTCAATGCCGATCCGGTCAAGGACGAACTTCCGGTCGCTATTGATGATTGGCCCTGGTGGCGTGGGCCGAATCGTGACGGTGTGGCCGATCCGAAACAGCAACCGCCGCGCAGCTGGAGCGATAGCGAAAACGTCGTATGGAAAGCAGCTATCCCCGGACGCGGTCATGGTTCGCCTACCGTTGTCGGCCGATACGTCTATCTCGCGACTGCTGATGAAAAAGAACAAGTTCAATCGGTTCTGTGCTATGAACGTGACACAGGCAAATTGTCCTGGCAAACTCCCGTTCACAAAGGTAATTTTGTTAAAGGAGGCAATTCAAAGAGTTCTCACGCTTCGTCTACCGTCTGTTGTGACGGTCAGCGGCTTTACATGAATTTTGCCAACAATGCGGCTGTCTTTACGACCGCGTTGAGCCTGGATGGCAAAGTTCTTTGGCAAACCAAGGTCACGCCTTATGTTCTTCATCAGGGATTCGGGTCGTCTCCAGCGGTCTATCGCTCGCTCGTTCTCGTTGCAGCCGACAACAAGGGCGGTGGAGCAGTGGCCGGCCTGGAGCGGACAACCGGGAAAATCGTCTGGAAAGTCGATCGGCCTAAGACACCAAACTACGCTTCTCCAATCGTGCTCAATGTGGCTGGTCGAGATCAATTGCTTCTAACGGGGTGCGACCTTGTCACGAGTCTCGATCCGCTGACCGGTAACAAGAACTGGGAAATCAAAGGCTCGACGACCGAGTGTGTCACTTCAACGGTGACAGATGGCGAACACATCTATACCAGCGGCGGTTTTCCCAAGAATCATCTTGCAGCGGTTCGCGCCGATGGTTCGAGCAAAGTGGCTTGGCAAAATGGAACGCGGGTCTATGTGCCGTCAATGCTGGCTGACAAGGGATACCTATACGCAGTATTGGACGCGGGGTTTGCGGTATGCTGGAAAGCAGATACGGGCAAAGAGTTATGGCGTGGCCGATTGGGTGGAGAGTTCAGCGCATCGCCCATACGTGTCGGGGAAGTGATTTACGCTACGAACGAAGCCGGAACCACATTTCTATTCAAAAGCTCGGGCGATCATTTCGAATTGTTGGGTAAGAATCAGTTAGGGCAACAAGTATTAGCAACGCCCACGATTTGCGGAGGGCGGATTTATATGCGAGTGGCTACGACGGAGAAGGGAAAGCGACAAGAGACTCTGTATTGCTTGGGCACCAATAAATAAGATGTGGCGAAGTTGATAGCCTTGTAAAAACGGAAGCAACCCGAATTTGGTAAGCTAAGGGTTGCTTCCAATTTCTGAAGATCGATTAACCAAGAAGCAGGCTAGGTTCCCATCCAACTCGTTCAGCCGAAGAACGCAATTTTTCGAGGGCGCGATTTTGAATTTGCCGCACTCGTTCTTTGCTGATACGAAGGAGATGGCCGATCTGTCGAAGGCTATGAGTACCGTTACCGGTCAGGCCAAAGCGAAGATCGAGAACGCGTCGCTCTCGGGGACGCAAATTATCCATCAAGTAGTGCAAGGCCTCTTGCCGTTCACTGTTGGTGCGTTGAACGCTAGAGTCGTTATCAGGCATTGCTTCGGTGAGTTTGAAGTCGCTGTCATCATCGAGAACAGCGTTCAAAGACACAGGAGTACGGGTTGCGGTTTGGAGATGGGTCAAATGTTCTAGGCTGCTTCCTGTGCGTGAAGCGAGTTCCTGAGGGCTTGGCAGATGTTTACCGCCGTGAGCCAGGGCTTCGCTTTCTTGTTGAAGTAACCCCAATTCTTGGAGGTGATGCGGCGAGAGGCTCACGAGGTGACTTTGACGAGCCACAGCGATTTGCAAGGTTTGGCGAATCCACCAAGTTGCATAGGTTGCCAATCGAGTTCCATGAGACACATCAAACCGATCGATCGCTTGCATCAAACCACAGACGGCTTCCTGTAGGAGATCGGCGTAGCTCAACGCATGATGACGGAATCTTTTGGCGACGTGAGCGGCCAACCGGATATTAGCAGAGGCAAGTCGGTGTTTGAGATGTACGTAGCGATCATGAAGTCGTCTGACGGTAGCATTGGTTCGAGTGTCGTCTATCGCGTTGTCTCGAATGAACTGGGCCATGGGCCAAGGTTCGAGGGCTGGTTTACTTTGCCTTAGACGAGGAAAGTGACGGGTAAGAGCC
>RGDT01000372.1 GCA_009918525.1 Planctomycetia bacterium | reverse complement strand
CATTCGCGTCGGTAGTTATTTCTACCGGGTCGTCGGCGTGTTACGCGAACGAATGCCGACCGGCGGCACCGGCGGCAGCCAGGCGGCAGAGGACTATAACCACGACGTATACATCCCTCTGGAAACCAACCGGGTACGTTTCGGCGAAACGATCGTCGTCCGCACGGCGGGTTCGTTTATTCGCGAACAAGTCGAACTCAGTCAATTGACGCTAACCGTCAGCGACATTGAAAAAGTTCGACCCACGGGTGACTTAGTGCGCGATATCTTGAGCAAGCACCTACGACCGGACTGGGCCGTCACGGTCCCGTTGGATCGACTCGAAGAAGCGGAGCGAAGTAAGGCACGCTATCAAATGTTGTTGGTTTTGATTGCGAGTATCTCATTGCTCGTAGGTGGTATCGGCATCATGAACATCATGCTGGCGACGGTGACCGAACGCACGCGAGAGATCGGTATCCGCCGGGCACTGGGGGCGAAACGCCGTGATATTACCGTTCAGTTTTTGATCGAGGCCGTGGTACAAACTACGTTAGGTGGACTGTTGGGCGTCGTTGTCGGGTTGTCGGTGGTGTTCGTAGTGCCGGCATTAGCGTCTATCTGGGAACTCAAGCTACCCGCTCGCGTGCATGTGCCTTCGATTTTCATCTCGCTGGCCGTCGCCGTCACGGTCGGCATGTTATTTGGTTGGTATCCGGCCCGACGTGCGGCTCATCTCGACCCTATTGAAGCGCTACGCCACACCTAAAGGCGATTACGTGTGCCTCATAAGCTGTGCAATCCGGAAACCGGTGAGCGGGGTGTGTCAACGCCCCGATGACTTACTACTTCGACTAGCGCGTTTCCATAACCTTCTTTTTGCCGAGCATTTCTTCAATGCGTTGAACCTTCGAGGAAATCCACAGGACATTGTGGAGATCGAAATGTTCGTTGGTTGCCCCGCTCGTTTTGACAATCAGATCGCCCGCCCCCAGGCCGAGGATGGTGTGACGGAAGAAGTCGGTTTGCTGCTTTTCCATCTTCATGCCCATCGTATCGAACACCTTCTCACCGCCACCGATTTCCGTGCAGACCCGGAACTGACCAGGGGTGAAAATGATATAGATTCGCCGATCAAAGAAGCAAATCGTCAATATCCAGATGATGAACAGAATCGAAGATAGGAACAAATAGCCGCCCATGTTGACCCGGACGTCAAGCACGCGAACATAACGCAAAATAATATCCCACAGTCCGGCGAGATGCAAAATCAGTGATATTGTCACGATGCCGATGATGATCAGGACCGACCACATCCCGCGCAAGGGGATGTTCGTGAAGACGACCACCATCAGCACGACCGTGAAGAAAATCACACCCAACGACTTTTGCCGGGACATGTGTAGCGCTGGATCACTTGGCATCGTGTCGGTTGCCGTCGCTCGTGGGAATTTGCCTTTGGCCGGAGCAATCAGAATTTCGCGTTTTTCTTTCTTGCCGTCGGCTGTGACTTCAACTTCCTGAATGCTTGCCTTGGTGTCATCCGGCACGGTGGACATCAGCGTCCCCTCGAACCAGGTAATCGCGGCCATCAAAAATCCGCACGCCCAGACCGGCCACCAATATAACATGGTGGAATGGCTGACGACTGTCACTTCTTGTTGGCCTGCGGAAGCGGATGCGGAAGGATTCGCAGTCGGGTTCGTAGGATTGGACGGAGTAGTAGACATCTGCTTACCTCATTCGTGGGAGAACAAAGGGCCGGAGTAGCCCTCTATAGAGTCATTCGTACGAATAACCGAAATATTGTCGCACGTGTCGAGGCAAAAGTTATGATCAGTTCGAGCAGTCGTCAACCGGGTCAGAAGTCGAGTTGTCCTCGCAAGAATGGGCCGTGCCAGCGTAGATTACCCTGCGAGCCGGCGATGGTACCGCCTGCGTTTAGCCCCAGCGACCCCGTCTTGAACCACTCCTCATAGGTGTACCCCGCACTGATTTTCAGTCGCGGGATACTCGGCGGGGTGTAGTTAAGTCCCACTTGGCCCGCCAGTACAGGCATCGTCCGCGTTTCGTCATCGGATAGGGTAGATGTTATCCCCTGCCCCACCTGGCGGAATCGCTGCCGCATGGTTCCCACCATGGCCGCCCCTTCGACTCGGCCAAACAGGGACAACCCCGACACCAACGCGATTCGGCGTTCGAGGTCGAGCCGACCATGAGCACCAGAGCCGAAGCCTTGCAGGACGTTGCCTATATGGTTAGGTGGAGTATCGCGGTCGGCAGTGCCGCGCGAATCGAAGAACAAATGGGCGAACCGCGCTCCGACGCGATAGGCGATGGTATAGCGAGGGGCGAACTCGTAAGGAGTCGAGCCATAATCGAGATCGAGGACGTTTAACGCGGCACGTGTTCTGACCGAGTAGCCAATCGCGTTGAGATTGACATCGCCCGTGCCATCCGCATTGAGAAAATGATACCCGACCGTGAACGAACCCTGAGCATCGAACAGCCGATAGCCGACCTCGAATCCGGCGGAGTAGGTGGTGTCGAGTCCGACTTGCGGAACACGAAGCAAAGCCTTGGCGGGCAATTGATTTTGCAAGGTGGGAAACACCAGAGCGACTTCCGACTCAACGAAATAACCGTCGTCGAGATTCGCGGGCAGCAAAGTCGGCCCGGCCTCGGCGTTGGGTTCGATGGGTGCGACGGGGGGCGTTTCGACCGGTCGCAGACCCAACGGCCCACCAGGCAACGGACGCGGCGGAAGCGGTTGGGCTACCTGAGCGAACATCGGAGATGCCACAAGGGCGATCAAGAGTAATATTCTCATCGTCATAAAGTTGGCTCATACCCACCAACACCAATGAGAATCAACCCCAGACCCGAAAAAGGTGCCGCTTTAGAAGGGCTATCAGCGGAGCCGGAAGCGTAAGCGACGGCAGAATGCCATTGGCCGTCACTAACAGTTTCGGCTCTGGTGCTCATGGTCGGCTCGACCTCGAACGCCGAATCGCGTTGGTGTCGGGGTTGTCCCTGTTTGGCCGAGTCGAAGGGGCGGCCATGGTG
>RGDT01000371.1 GCA_009918525.1 Planctomycetia bacterium | reverse complement strand
CGTCGTCCTTCGGCATGAGCTTCTGCGTGGATAGCGAGGCGAAGGCGATCAAGGTGGACGCCACCTGGGGCCAGTACAAGCGTGAGAAGCGGGAAGACGTGATCCACGCCCTGGCCCGCTACCTCGGCTTCGCCCGTGTTACCGACATCAGCCGGGACGCCATCAAGTCAGCGATCAACAGCGCCAACCGCCAAGGCATCCACGGCTACGAGGGCAGCGTGGTGTGGAGGGAAGAATGAGCATCCTTCAACGCTGCTCAATTCGGCACAAGGCGTGTTCTGGGAAGTGGTTCTGCTAAGCTGGCGTTTTTTGCCCGATCTGAGAGAATGAACATTGGATGAAGGGCGGGTGTCCAAGGTAGTAAAGGATGCCCAGCGTCAAAAGGAGTACAAGGTGGATTTCACCGAAGCGGAATTGGTGGCTCTGCTTGCCGACTCGAGCAAGACCATCACCGGCGACATCAGGTGGGAAGAGGACGAGGACCACTCGCCTGCCGTGGAGTTTCGGGCGGAAATCACTTCCGATGCTGGATACCCGTTGTTTGTTCGAGGTAGCTTCAACCCGCTGGCCCAGACGTTGACTTTTGCCATCATCCACGCCAATAGTCGCAGGATTTACGCACTCGACTTAGGGAAAGATCACCACAATCCGAGATGTACAAACGTGGGTGAGAAGCACAAGCACCGCTGGACGGATCGGTTTCGGGACAAGGACGCATACGTACCAGATGACATCACGCAACCGGCGATGAGCCCGGTTGCGGTTTGGAAAGAATTCTGTGCCGAGGCGAAGATAACCCACAACGGAGTCATGGCCGCACCGCCCGAACAACAGCCGAGTTTGTTCTCATGAAACCACGATGCACATTGATTCAGGAGCAGATGGGCAAACTGTTCCGCTGTGCGGAAGTTGGGAACTACATCCGCATCCGCACGCCCTTCATGTACCCTGACGGAGACTACATCGACATTTTCTGCGAACGAGGCAGCGACGAGGCAACGATCACCCTCAGCGATTTGGGCGAGACCGTCCGATGGCTGAAGATGCAGACGATTTCGCCTCGACGGTCTCCGAAGCAGAACCAGATGATTCAGGACATCTGCCTGACGCACGGGGTCGAGTTTTTTCGAGGCATGTTACAGGCACGTTACCGCCCCGGCGATAATCTGGCTCTGGCCGTTACCCGTATCTCGCAGGCTGCGCTTCGAACAGCAGACATCTGGTTCACCTTCCGTACTCGTGCCGTAGAATCAGCGACGGACGAGGTTGCCGAGTACCTCACCGACATCCACATTCCCTACGAGCGGAATGTGACTCTCGCTGGCCGGTCGGGAAAGAGTTGGCCGATCAACTTCCATACTCGCACGCCGAGGCGAAGTTCGCTGGTCCACGTCCTCAGCACGTGCAGTCGTGGTGCGACACGCCGAATCACAGATCACGTCGTCGCTGCGTGGCATGACCTGAGCCAACTAAAAGTTGGCCCCGAGGCATTGCATTTCGTATCGCTTTTCGACGACACCTCCGATGTGTGGTCCGATGAAGATTTCCGACAACTGGAAGACCTGTCCGACATCGCACGTTGGTCGGAACCTGATGAATTCGCTCAAATCCTGAAAGTGGCATAGTTCATGGAGTCTTCGCCAGTTCATCGTCGGGAATCCGCCGTTTCTTGGTACACTCGAATTAGCTTCCGACTTGGAAGCGACTACTTGAGCGGCCTGTATGTCTTATTTTTCGATTTCGCAGATAGGGCGGATTTCGTGTCACTATCCTTTATGTGGGCTTTTGCTGTTCTCAACGACAGTGGCTCCTTCGGTCTGATTGCTTGCAATACCATTTCAGAGGGAGATACACGCCGGGTAGCGCTGGATACATTGGTTAACAGGAGTTGCACGATAATTCGAGCCATTCGTTCACTGCCGTGGCCCGGCACCGCTAGTCAGCATGTTGCTGTTGTGTGGATTACGAAGCGAGCTTGGCGTGGCGATCTAGTTTTAGATGACACTTCAGTCGCAAAGATTAGCACGTTTTTGGATGATTTGGTTGGCGACGGTACCAGCTATCCCCTTGCAGACAACCAGCCGTTGAGTTTTGAAGGGCCCAAACCAGCAGCACGGGGAAATGTGCTAGAACCAGAAGAAGCCTCCTCTCTCATTACTCGGAATCCATGCAACAAGGACGTGCTCATCCCTTACCTCCGAGGCGAAGACCTGAACTCTCTGCCAGAACAATCGCCAACAAAATGGGTCATCGACTTCAAGGCTCGCACACTTGAAGAAGCGAAAGCCTATCCAGAGTGCTTCGCAATTGTACTGGAACGGGTCAAGCCTGTACGAGACAATGTCAATCGCAAAGCCCACAGGGAGAAGTGGTGGATGCATGGCGAGCTAAGGCCGGGAATGTATGCCGCCATCAACAAATTAACGTATGTAATTGTCCACGCCTTCACGAGTAAGTACATCGCTTTTAGTGTCATCCCCAAGGCTATGCTGTTTGCAGCGCCGATGAACGTATTTGCGTTTAATGACTGGCCACGCTTTGCTGTGTTGCAGAGTTCGGTTCACATCACTTGGGCGATCAAACATGTGTCGAGTATGGGGAACACAATAAGATACACTAGGACTGACGTGTTTGATACATTTTCCTTGCCTCAATTTCCATCGGCTACGCTCTTTGATATTGGTGAAGCGTATCATTCGTGCCGAAAGGCACTCATGGTTCACAGTCGTGATGGACTAACCGCCACCTACAACCGCTTCCACGATCCCGACGAGACGTCCGCCGACATTCAGAAGCTCCGTGATCTGCACGTCGAAATGGATCGGGCGGTTGCCGCCGCCTACGGCTGGACTGACCTTGACCTCGGCCACGGCTTCCACGAAACCAAGCAGGGCGTCCGTTTCACCATCAGCGAACCCGCCCGCCGTGAAGTGCTGGCCCGCCTACTGACCTTGAATCACGAGCGCTACAATGATGAAGTAAAGCAAGGGCTGCACGGAAAGAAGAAAGCCGCACCCAAGAAGAAAGCGCCCAAGAACTCCGCGAAGCAGGAAGCCGAC
>RGDT01000038.1 GCA_009918525.1 Planctomycetia bacterium | reverse complement strand
CCAATCGCTACGACGGCCAATCCGCCGCCGATCAACACCATGTTTGGCCCGCCACCCTCGGCAGCTTTTTTCTTCTTCTTTCCAGACTTTTCGTCGTCATCGACTTTTTTCTTGCCTGGGCCAGCCGCCTTCCCTGCTACGGCCGGTTTGCCACCTTTTTTCGCTGGCTTTTCTTCCGGAGCATCGTCGTCGTCGTCGTCGGGCGACTCGACAATAAAACGATATTTACACTTAGGGCAATCAATTTTCTTGCCCACGAGGCCGGAATCACGGATTGGCACCATAGATTCGCAGCTTGGGCACTGCTGCTTGAAACTGCTTGCCGCCATCAGATCGCTCCTGCCGTTGGGTCGGTCCAAGGGGTCATGAGATTCGAAGGAAACGAGTTAAATTCTTATCTTAGCGACCCCTACGATGGATATGCAAATCGTAAAAACCACAGAAGGGCGATTTCGTTGGCGATTCAATCACTATTTTCCGACACTTACCCAACTGCTCTGGTTACTCGACGCGATAATGGCGTCGAGTACCAGCTGAGTTTGGTAGGCATCCCGGAACGTCGGGCCTGCTAGTTGATTCTTACCCACCCCTTCAAGGAAATCAGCAACCTGATGAACGAAACTGTGTTCGTAGCCGATTGCCAAACCCGGCACCCACCAATTCCCCATGTAGGGGTGATCACCATCCGTTACATGGATCGAACGCCAGCCGCGCACGATCCCTTGGTCGCGATGATCGAAGTATTGCAAGCGGTGCAAGTCGTGCAAATCCCAGAAGAGACTAGCGTTCTCGCCGTTCACCTCGAAAGTATAAAGCGCCTTGTGTCCACGTGCGTAACGCGTACTCTCGAAGTTCGCAAGCGAACCATTGTCAAACTTGCCGATAAACTGACAAGCGTCGTCAATACCGACTTTTTCGACTTTACCGGTAAGAGCGTGCTTTCGTTCTTTCACGAACGTCTCGGTCATTGCCGTAATTGACTCTAGCGGGCCGTTCAACCATAAGGCCGTGTCTATGCAATGGGCCAGAAGGTCGCCACTCACGCCGCTACCAGCCGCCGCCAGATCCAGTCGCCATGTGCCTGCTCCCCCTTGTGGAACATCGGGATTGATGGTCCAGTCCTGCAAAAACTTGGCGCGGTAATGGAATATACGACCGAGTCGCCCCTCGTCGATAAGTTGCTTGGCGAGCGTCACGGCCGGAATGCGACGATAGTTGTACCAAACCATGTTGGCGACGCCGGCCTTCTCTACCGCCTCGACCATCTTCAGCCCCTCGGGGCCGTTCATGGCCAGTGGCTTTTCGCACAAGATCATCTTACCGGCCGCAGCTGCTGCCAACGCGATTTCGGCGTGCGAGTTGTTCGGCGTGCAGATGTCAATCACGTCGATATCTTTGCGCTCGATCAGTTTGCGCCAGTCGGTTTCGGTCGATTCGTAGCCCCACTGATCGGCAAATGCCTTGACTTTCGCGTCATTTCGGGCACATGCCGCTTTCAGGTTGATCTTGTATGGCAGGTTAAAAAAATGACCTACCTTACGAAAGGCGTTGGAGTGGGCCCGGCCCATAAAGCCATAGCCGATCATTCCGAGGTTGAGTGTCTTGGTCATGGAGAGTCTCACTTGGTCGAAGGATGATAGTGGTCGTATACGGCGCGAGCGATCTTCGCACAGAGGACATTTCCCGCGTTGTTTTGCACCCAGCGTCGATCTGTATTGTCGTTGGTCAAGACAACCACGATCATCGCAGCATTTGGCGTAAACAATACGCCTGCATCCGTCCGAGCAGCGCTCACGGCACCGTCCTTGTGTGCCAGCGCGACCTCAGCCGGTAGCAAGCGTTTGAATTTGTCCTTGTCATCATTATGCTTTAAGTGTCCGAGAATTGCACGACTCAGAGCCGGACGTAGTTTATCGCCAACAATCAACTGCTCCCAAAGTGCGGCCATTTCCCGAGCGGTCGTGCTGCCTAGGCCATATTTGGCGGTTCGGACTTTATCGACACTGGTTGTGCTCCCGCGAAATACTTTGGCGTTGAGTCGCGTCTCTTTCAATCCCCAGGCCGTCATCCGTTGATTAACCGCGACAATGCCTACGCGATCAATAACTAGATTGGTTGCAGTGTTGTCGCTGAATGCAATCATAAGACGACAGGCATCGCGCAGCGAAAAACGAGCACCGTCGCTGAAGTGATAGGTCAACAATCCACTGCCGGGCACCATTTCAGTCTCACGAAGTGTGACCTCTTCTCGGAGCGATAGTTTGCCTTCATCCGCTTGGAGATACGCCTCGATCAACACGGGCAACTTGATCAGGCTCGCCGTCGGCATCACCTGATCGGCTTGATGATAGAACGTCTCGCCTGTCCCAAGGTGCTTGATGGCGACCGCCACCTTACCCTGGTGCGATTCAATCAACGGCCTGAGCCGGCTTTCGAGTGTCGTCTCGGCAAAAGCTAGTAGCATCAGCAGAATCATGGAGACACCTCAACCGCATCAGCCGTCAGGTCAGGAAATTGCGTAAGATCAGCGAAAAACCGAAGTAATTTGTGCTCTTGTTGCGTTTCCTGGTTGTTAGGCCAGTTTTTCCTATTTTCCCCAGCTAAGAAAGAGGGCAACGAGCGCGGCGATCACCAGTGCAGCGATAAGGGCCAACACGACGATTTGAGTAAACCCGATTCCGATCACGATCGACATTCCTCGTGGAAGGCAGAGTTCGGCTCCAGAGGCGGCTCGCTGCAGCCCCTGGGCCGGGAAAACTCAACAGGCATGCTTACGCTTCAAGGCATCCAGGAACGTCTTGCTTTGTGCTGTGACCTCCCAGGCATTAGGCCAGAAGCAGAGATCGACCACCCACCATTCATTCGGAACACCAGCAGTGTTCAGAGCCGGCACCAGCTGATCGAAATTCAAACGCCCCGTACCGAAGGGATTGTGAGTACTAGTGTTGTGTTCGTTCAGCGAACCGTCGCTGTCGATAAGATGAATATGAGTTATCTTACCCTTGAGTTTCTCCAGCAATTCCAACTCGCCGCCCGGAAGCAATTCCTTATGGCCTTGATGATTGGCTCCGACGGTGGCCACCATGTGAGCATGGCAAGTATCGTACAGGACGCCAAAGTTTTTGTTCCCCAGCCCGCGAACCCCATCCACGATCGTGTAGATTTCCGATGGCTTGTTAAACAAGAAGCCCGGCTCAAATTCCCAGCAGACGTTTTGCCCATAATCTGCGGCAATCTTGCTGCACTTATCCCATACTTTAATGATCCGATCCAGAGCGGCCTTTGGCTCCATGCCCTTCCCGGTGGTCGTGAAAAAATCGGGCGGCTCGACCGAATCGACTCGAATGGTCTTGACACCCAGATCTGCCGCGAATGCCGTGAATCCCAGGAATGCAGCCATATAGGCCACAGGATTATCATCGAGAATCGACGGGCCGGGTTTCTTAAAGCCCCACAAATCGACGGCGATGGCCGACAGCTCCATGCCATGATCGGCAATTTCCTTCTTGAGTGCGGAACGGCACGCCTTGGTGGGATGTGTCCACGGCGACGGATGCGGGCCAAAACTGCCCAATTCTACGCCGGTATATCCGAGGTGCTGCAGCTTGTGCAGAATTTCATGGAAGTCAGTGGTCGGCTTTTCCTGGTTGAAAATGTACGCCCAGGTACCGATGGAAAGCTGCTTGCCAGTGGCCATGGAAGAACTCCTAGGGTGGTTTGAGGGAAACAGTAAAGGCTCAACATTGCAGTAGGGCGGGCGACCGACTCTTCGGAACGGGTTTCCAGTGTCAAGACCCGATGGTTGGAGTCGGTCGCGCGGCCCCCGCTGTTCTTTTACAAAGACGGGGCGTCAGGGTTCACTTCCGGCCCAAAATACCGCAAGGTAACCAATGGTTCGACGCCCTTGTTCTCGAACGTCACACCCGCCTTAGCAGCGTCAGCAGTAACGAAGTATTCATCTTCGGTCAGTTCACCATAGCGAATCATCGCCGGAGTGTTGAGCGGTTGCCCGTTGATCGCACCCATGCCCTGCACACTCACCAGACCGTAGGCCCCTTTATCCTTGATAGTCACCTTGGCTCCAGCTGCCACCGTCAATTCCTTGGCCGTAAACAACTGCTCGCCATTGACCTTTCCGTATACGATCCACCGATCTTGATAGCCTTCTTTGCCCGTATCACCGATATTGACCGGTTCGAGGTAGTGGCTCTTTTTGAAGTGAGGGTTGACGTTCGCTTCCCAGTCAAGTTGCTCGACGATGAAATCGAGATCTTTGTGCTTACCCTTGGGCATATCCTTGACAAGCAGATTCCAGGGAACGGCTCGTCCCTCCACCATCGATTGATACATGGCGAAAACGTCACTACCCCACTGCGGCTCGTAGGTCACCAACGAACCCGGCGCGTGCAAAACGCATGGCGGCACCAGCCATCCCGTTCCCGGTTGCAAGCGATAGGCTTTCGAGAAATTTAGGATTCCATTATCTCCCTCGTTCCAGCGCTCTAGACAACGGCGAATATCTTCCTTCGTCGTACCCGGTTCTAAACCGAAGAACGTGTAGGGGAAATTGTTGCCGATGCTGTTGAGCTGCGGCGGGAAGTAATAGCTTTCCGGCTTACCTTGCTGTCCGACTTTGGCGGCTTGTTCGTTGCTCTGGTGCATGTGATGGGGAATAGGCCCCATGTTGTCAAAGAACTTGGAGTAGACAGGCCAACGTTTATACTTGCTCCATATCTCTGCCCCGACAAAACGCTCACCTTCCAGCTCAATAGCATCTTTGAGAGTAAAAAGGCGTTTATTTCCGGAGACGACGTAGCTGTAGCCCTCGTCTTCAAGACGATTTTCGTTGGCTGCCGGTGTCGTTGACGCAAACCAGCGCTCATCGATACCTCCGCGATGCGCACCCAATGCGTAAATGTCTTGCGGCGCTAGCTTGATCCGTCGGCCAGGCATCAAGAAGGAACGTGGCACCCAAGTGGGGGCCAATCGTACGACCCCGCCGGTTTTATCCAAAACCTCTTTGACCTTGGCGGGCGAGATCTTCACTTCGCCGCCGACTTTCTTCTTCGCCATGTGTTCTATAACCCTTCCGTAAAGCTGCTATGTAATTACCAAGATGCAAGCAGAGCCGGGGCGTTCAAGTCCCGTTGTGTGTCCGAGGACTCACGCCCCCGCTCAGTGCGATACCATTACCCGCTTGTTATGCGAAGGACGAATTATTCGACCTCGAAAATGGCCTCGATTTCTACGGCGATGTTGCCCGGCAAGGCGTTCGTTCCGATCGCGCTCCGTGCTCCCACCCCGGCTTCCTCGCCGAACACTTCGGCCATCAGTTCACTGTAACCGTTGATCACCTTGGGATGATCGAAGAAGTCAGAAGTGCTGTTGACCAGCCCGAGTGACTTAACCAGTCGCTTTACCTTGTCGAGAGAACCGATTTGGTCACGTAGTGTAGCCAGCAGGTTCAACCCCACAGCTCGCGCCGAGAGTTTGCCCTGTTCTAGAGTCAGGTCTTGGCCACATCGGCCATTAACGGGAGTGTCGGGCGTGGCTTTGACCGGACCATGACCCGATAGGTAGATCATATTCCCGACGCGAACGGCCATCTTATATTTGGCCATCGGCCGACCTGGCGTTGGAAGAGTGATACCCAGTTCCTTGAGGCGTGCTTCAGGAGAGGTCGCCATCTTGCTTTTCCTTGTTAAAGTCGAATATATTTTTGTTATCCAGGAATGCGGCGTAAAGGCAAGTTCGAGACATTCACTTACCAATTCAAAAGTAGTTACTCGCCGCGTGTCTCGCCTCTCGCTGCGAAATTGGAGAGGAAAGGGGATACCCTTCTCTCTCCCACATCCCACCTTACCCCTTACTTGACTACCCAGGTTTTGAACGTCTTCTCAATGGTGGCACCCGACACGCCGATGGCGTCGAACGCCTGAGCCGTTGTCGGGGCGTTATTTTCTTCCGTTGGCTTATAGGCCATCACCAAACGAATGAACCGAGCCGCACCGGGACCATATGCAAAAAACTCGGCCAACGCGGCGTTCATGGGCAGTGATTCCTCCAGGTCGAGTTTGCCGTCCCAAATATCAGCGGCATTTTTTTTCTTCACTACCGTCCGAATGAGCTTTTTATCTGCCAAAGCTAATTTGTCCTTGGGCGAAAGTCGATAGGTTGTAGCACGACCGAAACCTCGAACCAACCATTCGGGGACAGGCGAGCGTACTCCGGCCTTACGCATGAGAAGCAACGACGCCACCATCTCACCCGCCGTCACCTCAACAGGCGGCCCCATTTTGGAAGGGGCAGCAGCAGCGTGAAATTTATCGTCCTCGGCTGAAAAGCTGCCCGTTTCGCCCGTCTCCGGTCTGCGTTTCTCGATCATACGAGCAAAGGACGGATAGTTCATCGATGAAGGTAATAGATAAACTGTGATCTTGTCCGGAAGGGATTCTTTCTCATCTATCTTGAGTGTTGATAAAGCCTTAACGCGATATTTTTCAACCGTGACTGCGATGGCTTTGAGTTTCGATTCCATTTCCTTGGGCGCGACCAGTCGGAGCGTTTCGGTTTCCAGCATGGCGAGAGGGCCAACGTCTAGCCCCATCCACGCCATCTCAATCGCGGCTTTTCGCGCTGCGATTTTTTTGGCCTTCTCGTCGTCTTCGGCTCGGAGAGGCAAGATCAGAACTAGTAGCAGCAATAGGAATGTTCGCATGGTTTGACTCGGGTCAGAGGTGTAGAATGTATTCTTTAGTGAGTATATTCGGCCTTGTTTAAGGAGGAACCTCGATGTCCACACGAACAGTCCTTGTCTTACTTTTCTGCACCGCTGCTGTCCTGGCTCAAGGTAAGTCCTCCGATAAAGTTATCAAAGCGACTGCCGTGGCTGGGAAAGCGTTAGGGGGGACACGAGAAGTGACAATAACGCTCGACGTCGATCCGAAATACTATATTTATGCCAACCCCATCGGAAATAAAGAATTCGAGGAGAATCAAACAGCCGTCACCGTAACCGGCAAGGGTAAACTGGTCAAAGTAGAGTATCCTACAGGCGAATCGGTGAAAGACAAGGTAATTGGCGAGTACTACGTATATCGGGGTAAGGTGACGATCAAGGCTGTAGTTGAGGGAACAGGACCGACCGAATTCGCGGTTAAAGTGCAAGCATGTAGCAAGACGGCATGTCTTTTGCCTTCAACTCTGAAGGTAGTGGCACCGTAACGGAAATGCTGCGGATTATTACAAGGATTTTCGCGATTGATCCGAGATCGCCTCAAATTTCGCCCGTGATCCCAAAGATGATTGCGAAAAGCGGATACGGAATCAGATAGATTAAACGACTGGGAATGCTATCTCGTTAAGATAAAAAAATTCAATGAAAAACCTTGCAAATCAGGTGTTAGATGGCTACTATAAAAGATTAGTTTCCTAATAACTCATATCCTACTCTCCCGAGGTGCTACATGCGTCTTAATGTCCGCATGCGCTATGCGTTCACGTTGATTGAACTGCTAGTCGTTATCGCAATCATCGCTATCCTGATCGGATTACTCCTTCCCGCCGTTCAGAAAGTGCGTGAAGCTGCCGCCCGGATGCAATGTTCTAACCAGATGAAGCAGTTAGCTTTAGCGTGTCACAATTTTCAGGACTCTACCGGTTCTCTTCCTGCCAGCGTGATGTTGCACCCCTCCGTCTCCGATCCATCGAACTACGACCAGAACTTCGGTCCGAACTGGGCGGTATTGATCCTGCCCTACATCGAACAGGGTAACCTGTACAACTCCATCGCCAACAGCGTTACGAATTACGCTACGACCGGGGACTCCGGGTGGCGTTCCATCCGTAATCAAAACGTCAAAACCTTCTTGTGCCCCTCTGATAGTGGTGCCGACACCCTCTGTGCTCGTGCCGGTGGTAACTGGGCACGTGGTAATTATGGTGCCAACGAAGGACCAGGCATGCACTGGAACGGCGGCGCGGTCGGTGTTACGGTGCTCAGTAGTGGTCAGTGGCGCGATAACAACCCTAGCGGCTTTGCTAGCGAATACTACCCATCCTGGACGGCGGGTATGAGCGGTGGCGGAGCGTTGGTCGTCAACGGTGGAACACGCCTGCACACCTTTGAGGATGGCACCTCTAACACCATTCTTATCGATGAACTGCGTATCGGTTGGAATGCCAACGACATTCGCGGTACCTGGGCTATGGGACAGACCGGTGCCAGCCTGTCATCAGGTAACGGCCGAATCGACACCCCAACCCCGAATGTCTCCCTAAGCGGTTATGATGACATCCAAGGCTGCCAAGACAACCCAAGCATCGGTATGGGCTGCTGTGGATGCAACAGTTGGCAGGTTACTGCCAAGAGCAAGCACACCGGCGGTGTCATGGTGGGCTTCGCTGATGGAAGCGTTAAGTTCGTTTCCAATTCCGTGTCGCAACAAACGTGGTTCCAGTTACACAGCCGCAACGATGGCCGCGTTATTGCCGGTAACTTCTAATCAAGGGAGAAATCGGCAATGCGTCGGATCGTAATAGGGATAGCACTCCTTTTGCTCACGTTCACAGGTTGCGGAAACCCAATGGCCCGCGTGAAGGGCAAACTGGTTGAGAATGGCAAAGAGATGAAGTTTCCGCCCAACTCCGCAGCAGTCGAGTTAACCTCGATGGGCGAAAACGCGACAACTTACACAGCCGTTGTAAACGAGGACGGCTCATTCGAGGTATTTGCCTCGGGTGGTCAGGTTCAACCCGGTAATTACCGGGTCGGTGTCATGTTAATGGGGAAATTCTCTGGAAAATATCCTGAGCTTGCTCCTCAAAAATCGAAACTTACCCGCGAGATAAAATCAGGATCGAACGACTTCAAGATCGACCTAGCGAATCCCGGTAGCTAACTTTCGTGACGAAACACGAGGGGGTCAGCCGTCAAATGATGGCTGGCCCCCTTCGTTTCATTTTCCCTACATTGACCTCATCCCACCTGAGGTCACGCCATGCGTTCCCTTTTTTTCCTCTTGTCTGTCTCTCTGTTGGCTGCTGCTCCTCCTGCGAAACCGCGCAAGGCAAACTTGCTCGCCAGGGAAAGTAGCCCCTACCTGCTTCAACATGCCTTCAACCCGGTGCAGTGGATGCCATGGGGGCCGGAAGCCTTCGCCAAGGCAAAAAAAGAAGGCAAGCTTGTCTTTCTTTCTATCGGCTACTCTTCTTGCCACTGGTGTCATGTCATGGAACGCGAGTCGTTCAGCGATGATGGCGTCGCCAAACTGATGAACGAGCTTTTCGTTTGCATCAAAGTGGACCGCGAAGAACGACCGGATATTGACCAGGTCTACATGGCCGCTCTCAACGCCATGGGTAACTCAGGCGGCTGGCCGCTCTCGATGTTTTTGGACGCCGAAGGTAGACCTATCGTCGGCGGCACCTATTGGCCCCGAGAGGATAGTGAGATCAGCGGGGAAAAGATACGCGGATTTAAGACTATTCTCAACGGTGTTGCGCGAGTGCATCGCGATGAGCCTAAAGCATTGAGCGAACACGCCGAAAAACTTGCGAAAGGTACAGCTGCCGTTCTGGCCGGTGCAACTCGCGGGCTTGCCTTAGTGGACCTCGACCGGAAGTTGGTTGACAGTGTCATCGAAGGACTGCGCGAAGAGCATGACGTCGTTCACGGCGGTTTTGGTAATGCTTCCCGAAAGTTTGCCGGGCCAAAATTTCCCATGCCCTCGACTCTTTTGTTCCTTCAGGGAGAGGTTGAACGCACCAAAAACACCGAAGCCCAGACGATGGTTGACCGGACTATCGACCGAATGGCTCGTGGTGGTATCTTCGATCATCTTGGTGGCGGATTTCATCGTTACACTGTCGAACGAACCTGGACCGTACCCCATTTTGAAAAAATGCTCTACGACAACGGTCAACTCCTCGAAGTTTACGCCAATGCCTTTCGCCTCAACAAACGCGACGATGACGCTCGTGTCTTACGCGAAACTATTGAATTCGTACATCGTGAAATGACTTCTCCCGATGGTGCTTTCTATTCGGCTCTCGATGCCGACAGCGAAGACGAGGAAGGCCGTTTCTACGTCTGGACGGCGAAGGAACTGGCAACGGCTCTGCCCGACCGAGACGAACGGCTGTTGTTCGCTCGTGCCTATGGAACCGATGCTGGTTATAACTTTGAGGGTAAATATCATATTCTTAAATTGCCCGTCACATTCGATAGTCTGGCAAAGGACCGTAAAGTCTCGCGAGCTGAATTATTCGCCAAACTAGCGCCGATGAAACAGCGTTTATTCGACCTTCGCTCCAAACGCGAACGGCCGTTTCTCGATACCAAGGTCTTGACAGGCTGGAACGGCCTAATGATCGCCGGATTGGCCAAAGCGGGAGTGGCGTTGGATAATCGCGAAGTGATTGAGCGAGCCAAACGGGCCGCTGAGTTTGTCTTGACGAATCTAAAGACGAAAGAAGGCCGATTACTACGGTCGTGGGCGGCGGCCCCGGGCGAGAAACCGACCGGGCGAGTCAATGCCTATCTGGATGATCACGCCTATTTCGTTCACGGGTTGCTATGTCTCCATGAGGCGACAAGGGAGAAACGCTGGCTCGAGGAGGCGACGAAACTCACGATCTCGATGATCGATTTATTCGGTGATGATCGCGGCGGATTCTTCTACACCGCCAAAGATCACGAAAAATTGTTCGCTCGCGGCAAAGATTCGTTCGACGGGGCGCAGCCTTCGGGAAACAGCGTGGCTATCACGAATCTGATCCGGTTGTGGATCGCAACCGGTGATGCATCTTTCGAAAAGCAGGCGGTGCGAACGCTACGATCCCTTGCTGGCCAAATGAAGAATAGCCCTTCGTCGCTCGGTTGGGCAGCAAACGGACTTGCGCTTTATCTTTCGCACAAGAAATAGTTGTAAGTGATGCTCATTGCGGGTCAGCGGGTATTTCAGCCGACTTTTGGGGCACGGAAGCCGTCGGAGGCAGCGGCGGCGGTGGCCGACGATAACTTCGTCTGTTTAGCAAATAGAACGGCACAATGACCACTGCCGCCGCCAGCAACCAAGGAACCGCCGCAGCGAAGCATAATACTAATCCTTGGGCTGCCAGGTACAGCAGGTGAACCGAGTCACCAAACGCCCTCATTAAGCGGGTGCTGAAATACGGCGATTCTGCGGGCGTATAACTGGTTCGTTCCTCTAGCGTGATCGTGAAGGTTGCGTATTCACTGAGTTTGTCCCACCGCTTGATTCGACCGATCCGAACATTGATCTCGGAACGAACGCGATCGATTTCTCGATCAATCTCTAATAACTCACTCAGTTTCGAGCCAACCTGTTTCGATTTGTACAGCTCGCGTAGTGCAACTTCTCGCGCTTCACGATTAACAAGCTCTGCCTTGGTATCGTAATATTGGTCTGTCACATCCTCCGCATCGATTCGACTGGTTTGAACTTCGGCAATCTTGGAGATTTCTCTACGAAATTCATCAGACTTAGCGGCCGGAATCCTCGTAATTTGCGTGATTCGCCGAGGCATTCCTGGTGTAGACTGTTCATCGGATTGGAGGACATAACCCTTGTACTGTTCGACGATTTCCGCGAGTTGCACTTTCGATTTCTCGAAAGTTGACGTGACCAGCGTCATTTGACCATTATAGATTAGTTTGCGTTGTACTTCGTCCCGGCCTTGCGGCTCCTCTTTCTTTTCAATATCGCCGCGTGGTTCTTCCTTTTCGACCGGAAGCCGTTTTCCGGCGCTTGATTCCTTGACACGAGCAGAAGTAGGAACAGGTGCCTCGGCACAGCCCAGCAGGAGAAATAGAAACACGAGAGTTCGATTAACTCGCGGCATATTTTACCTAACCTTTAGAGCAAAGATAGCTCTGAGTGGACATTTTCAGAAGGTCCTCTGGAATCCTCTAGCTTAGCAAACCTTGTTCCGCGCTTAGGAGGATGGCTCGCGCTTCGTCTGCGGAATCAGCAGTTCGAAGCCGTTCGACCAAACCTTCGATTCGTAACAATCGCGAAATACGGGCCAAAACTCGCAGATGGGTACGATCGTCTGTGCAGGCGACCAAAAAGAAAACATCGCTCATCTCGCCGCGCGGCCCACCAAACGCTATCCCTCGGCTGGTTATCCCCAAAGCCACCAGTGATTCGCCCAGGACTCCCGGCCCTTGAGGACGATGGGGATGTGGAATGGCGACCCCGCCGGGTAATGCCGTCGTTCCCATTTCCTCTCGTTGGATAAGGGCGGCATAAACCGCGTCGGCGTCGTAAAGCACGAAGCTGGCTTCGGCTAGTTTGAGCAACTCTCGAAGTACGCTCGGGCGCGTCGCGGCAGGCATCGGCACCGCGACACTTTCGGGCCTTAACAAGTTGCCCAGTAATGGTTCCTCGACCTCGCCGGGGTGCGCACCTTCAAAAGAAAGCAGTTCCTCGCTGCTCCATTCGTGCAAACGGCTCTCCAGCCAGTGGTGAATCTCGGAGCGGGCAAACCGCCATTCTCCGTTCACCTTCCGGCCAGGCAGTACCCCACGATTCGCAAGTTTGCCGATCTCTCGAGCGTCGCGCGAAAGGTAGCCGGCCAACTGATCGAGGTCCATACTTTCCATGGCTTATCCTTCCTTCGGTCCGCTCAAGCCCGGCAGGTCAAAGCCCTTGCCGCCCTTGAGCAACTGTAATGTGGCCTGGGTTTGTTGGCCCAATCCCCAGATACGAATGAAACCCTTCGCGGCGTCGTGGTCGAACTGGTCGCCATGTTCATAGGTCGCCAGTTTTTTGCTGTACAAGCTAAATTCGCTCTTACGGCCGACTACTGTCGATTTACCCTTGAACAGTTTCACGCGGACCTGCCCTGTCACGTAGCGTTGATTACTCGCTACGAACGCGAACAGGTCTTGATGGAAGGCCGAGAACCAGAGGCCGTTGTAAATGATGTCGGCGTATTCCTGCGCGACATGGGTTTTGAATCGAGCCGCTTGTTTGCTGAGACAAAGGGTTTCGAGTTCCTGGTGTGCTTGGTGCAGGATCACGCCCGCCGGAGCCTCATATACCTCGCGTGATTTAATGCCGACGAGACGGTTCTCGACATGGTCGATCCGTCCGACTCCGTGCGCACCGCCGATTTCGTTGAGTTTCAAGATCAGAGGCGCGCCATCCATCTTGACCCCGTCCAACGCCACTGGCTTGCCGGCTTCAAAGTCGATCGTGACATATTGAGCCGAATTCGGGGCATTCTCGGCTGCGATAGTCCATCCGTAGGCATCGGCGGGCGGCTCGTCCCAAGGATCTTCCAGAACACCAGCCTCGCAGCTACGTCCGTAGAGATTCAGATCGAGCGAATAAGGGCTTTCCTTGGTTGCTTCAACCTCGATACCATGCTTGGCGGCATACTCAAGCGCTTCGGGGCGATTCATCTTCCATTCGCGAACAGGAGCGATGATCTTCAGGTCGGGGGCGAGCGTCTGGAACGTCACGTCAAACCGAACTTGATCGTTCCCTTTGCCCGTGCAACCGTGCGCCACGGCCTTGGCCCCGTAGCGGCGAGCTGCATCGACCATTAACTTCGCGATGAGCGGCCTACCTAAAGCCGTCGCCAATGGATACTTACTTTCGTAGACGGCACCCGCCATCAACGCCGGGAAAACGAAATAATCAACGAACAGATTTTTCGCATCAATGGTAACCGCATCAACGGCCCCGGTTCGTAATGCTTTTTTGCGAATGCGTTCCAAGTCGTCGCCTTGCCCAAGATCAACAGTGAACGCAATCACATCAAGGTTATATTTCTCCTGAATCCACGGCACCATGACCGAGGTATCCAGTCCGCCCGAGTATGCCAGTATGACCTTATCACGACCCGTAGACGCCATCGAACGCCTCACCTGCGTAGACTGAGAAAGAAAATCATGTAACTCGGATTATAGTGTCAACAGCGAGGATTCAAAATGTCATTCCGGTTAATTATTTCGCAAAAACTGTACGACGACCTGGTCAGCCATGCCCTGGAGGAATGGCCACGCGAATGTTGCGGATTACTCGCAGGAAGCGTTATCGAAGGAATCGGCCGGGTCGAGCGTCTGTATCGGCTAATCAATGTGCTAGGTAGCGCTGTGGAATACGAATCGGAACCGCGTAGTATGTTTGCGGCTATTCGCGATATGACAATGCACGGCTGGGATGTGCTGGCTGTTTATCATTCGCATCCGACCACGGCTCCTGTCCCCAGTGTCAAAGATCGGGAAAGAAATTACAGCGAAGATGTTATGAACCTGATCATAGGACTGACCCCACATCCACCATTGGTCCGTGGTTGGTGGCTAACAGCAAACGCACACAAAGAGGCGGAATGGCAGATTGAAGCCCACTCGACGAATTGAACCAGAAGCTGTGAGAACCAGGAGCTGTGGGGATGGATGCACCAGATATATGCGAGGCGGTAATATGTAAGGTGATAACGTCCCATCGCTCGCCCGGCAATTCACTTGAGTCACGTTAATCTATCCGTAATTTGATAGCGACAGCCCAGGAGGTTCGCTTGCATGTTGTTCATTCTCTGTCTTTTTGCCGCTGAAATCGACAGCGTCGTGGGTACAGGTAAACTCGGTTATGCCGGAGATGGTGGCCCGGCGGCCAAAGCGCTGATGAACCAGCCTTTTCACTGCGTTCTGGATGGTAAAGGCGCGTTGTTCATCGCCGAGGCCAATAATCATTGCATTCGCAAACTTGACCTCAAAACCGGGATTCTCACTACCGTCGCCGGTAACGGCATGAAGGGATTTAGCGGCGATGGAGGACCGGCCAACAGTGCAACCTTCAACGAACCCTACGCGGTCGATGTCACCACCGAGGGCGAATTGTATATCACCGACCGACTCAACCGGCGTATCCGCAAAGTGGATACGAAAGGGATTGTGACCACGGTTGCCGGATTTGATGCAAAAACCAAACTAGCCGAACCCAACGACTGCCATCTCGATGGAAAAGGCGGGTTACTGATCGCCGATGTCGGGGCATGGCAGATACAACGCCTCGACCTGAAAACGGGAGAAATGACCGTCTTTGCCGGTGTCGGTCGTAAACCGGGTAAGTACAGCCTCGACAATAAGGGCGATGGCGGACCAGCAACGAAAGCGGTCACACATGGAGCCAGAGCGGTTTGCGTCGATGGGAAAGGCAACACCTACATCTGCGAACGCGAAGGGAACTGCATTCGGAAAGTTGACGTAAAAGGCATCATCAGCACCGTCGCCGGCGATACCGTTCGAGGTAACACTGATGGCATGGGTACCAAGGCCCGCTTCTTCGGTCCCAAAGCTATCCGCTGCGATGCTGAAGGCAATATCTACGTCGTGGATACAGAAAATCAAAGCATCCGCCGTATCGACGCCAAAAGCGGTGCGGTAACTACCGTTGCCGGAGGACGCAAAGGTCCGGGCGGCGATGGTGCCGACGCTCTAAAGGCGGGAATGGGTCGGCCGCACGGCTTGGCAATCGACGCGAAAGGTGTCTTGTACATTGCGGACAGTGAAAACCATCGCATTCGACGCGTCCGCTGACAACAAGAAAACAGTTACTCCAATTCCTCGTCGGGGGGTAGTTCGTCCGGGGGAGGCAACACGGCCCCCACCTCAAACCACCCCTCGACGAAACGCTGCACACGAACTATCTGGGCCATCACGGTCTCGCTGGGAGTCTGTGGTGTTTTTGGTAAAGCGATCAATACTTCAGCCGTAGGAAGCGGTTTTTGTACGTAAAAGCCAATCCCATTGAGCGAAATATCCTTGCCCTGACAATCGATAGGCTCGCCAATATCTCTGTTAGATAAGATCGGCCAAAGTTGGAAGGGATGATGCCATGCGACTCGCTGTTGCTTTCGCACTCCAGATCCAATCTGCAAGTGTTGACGAACACTATCGGCGAGCAAGGGACCAACACGACGGAGCATTTCGCGCCCTTCTTCGAACGCACAATTACGCGCCTCCAAATGCAACTGGACAACCACAGATGTTTGAACACCACTCGGGACCGCAATGTCGGGTTGGCCTATTGTAAAAGCAATCTCCAGACCAGGCTGCCTAGTCGTCCAGCGCTGCCAGAAATTTTGCGGGGTGGACATCTGGTAGACGAGACGTGCCGATTCATCGGTCAAAGTCTTTGCCTGCCACTGATTTCGAAAACCCTCCAATCGTTGCTTGATGAGATCACTCGAAAGACTGGTCCCAAAACGCATGTGCATTGCCGGGTCCAGGACACGGGGGCCCTGACTCGGCGTCCGCAACGGACCAATCATACTCGCCCCAAATCCGCCTTGGTTTTGGACTGGCTCCTCTGCCTCTGCACTCGCCGCCTCAAGAGCGCGAATCAAATCAATCAACGACTCCCAACGCTTGCTGGGATCGGGATGTAAAGCACGCCCAACAAGAACTTGATCCGTAGGCGACAGTCGATCGAGCGAAAGCGTTGGCGGCTCACCGCGACGCACCGGCTTGGCAAAAGTTGGATATTCCCCTGTTAAAAGTTCGTGATAGATCAGGGCTAAGCTATATTGATCGCAAGTGGAACTAATGCGCCGCTCCAGCAATTCCGGAGCGGCGTAGCGAGCATTGAGCTGAGCCACGTCTTGATTCGCGGGTAGCCATACTAGCTGCGCGAGACCGAAATGAACGATCCGCACCGAGTGTTGACTCAATTCAATCGAACGCGGATTGAGTGCTAAATGCTGAATACCAGGATGTTGCGCGAAGTAATCCAGCGTCTCCGCAACCAAACGGAGCTGGTACAATAACTCACGACGAGGGATTCCGACCATTCCCATCGCCCGGTAAGCTTGGCTCTCGTCTCGTAGCGTCCGTTCCGACGTCTGCCGACATAACACGATTTGCCCCGGCACATGCAAAAGCACTTCCACCGGTTCGATATGTTCGTGCCGCAGCGAAGAAAGCAAGGCGATATTCGGATCTCCCGGCCCAGCGCAGCCGTACAAAACCGATACCATACGCTGCGAACCATCGGCCAAGCTCGCCCGCCAAACATCCGAAAGCGGTGAACGACTTACGAGTTCCCCTATCTCCAAAGGACCATCCAGACAGGCAGGAATCATCGGACGTGTGGGATCAACGGAACGCTTGACTACTTTGCGAGAGGTGGTGGCTGCTTCGGGTTGAATTTCGGTTAGAGGGGCAACCACTTCGGTCATACCAAACGAAAGAGCGTTAACAAATTCTGTGCAGGAGGCAAACCGGTCTGTTGGATTCTTGGCGAGTGCCCGTGCCACAATCGCCCGATCACACACCGGCAATGAATCGAGAATAGGCTGTTCCTGACAATGCATTAACATCAACATCCGAGCATTTTTAGCAACAAACGGCCTCTGTCCGGTGAGGAGCTCTTGATAGACAATCGCTAAGCTATATTGGTCACTGTGCGAACTGAGCGATCCCTTGAACACCTCAGGGGAAGCATAGGTGGGCGTAATAGCTGCCAATCCTTGTCCACCTGGCGCTTTCAAACTCGACACCAATCCAAAATCACCAATTTTGATGTGATTACTAAATAAGAATAGATTTTGGGGCTTGATGTCGAGATGCTGTAGTCCATGCTGGTCGTTGAGAACATCTAACGCTTCAGCCGCCTCGCGCATGTACCCTATTAAGCGCTCACGCGGAATGCCCGTCCGTCCGGCTTCACGTTCCGCGCGTAACAAATCGCCAAGATTGCGATCTGCCAGTTCCATGACGATGATTAACTCGTTGCTGATTCGTTCAACACGCTCGATGGAGAGAAGAAATGGATGGCGAATGGCCTTAACCCGTTGAATAGCGCGAAGCTCCTCCTCTGCGGGAGCATTGTCATCTAAGGCATGTAATCCGCCGGACACGAATTTGATGGCCTTCAAAAGTCCGCCGGGAGCCTCACATTTCCACACTTCACCGAACCCGCCTCTTCCCAAAGGGACGAGCAACCGATAACCAGGGATCGGTTCCATGTCAGGCGAATGACAAAAATCCGCCGATTCGTTTTCAACGTCGGCTTCGTCATCGCGATGAAGCGAAGGCATAACCCAATCCGGAAAAAATAATCAATTAATCTCTGGCGATATCTAATGCTATCTCCGAATTTTCCCCTTGTCTAATGCTTTAGCGTGTAAGAAGCCATTTTCCGCGTTGTCGGCTCTGTTACGTTTTCCGATAAATCCGGGAAATTCGGCTTGATTTTCCATTTCGCCAGGAGGCTTGTCTTTTCGTTCATATGCACGTAAGATCATTATAGATAAGTCCTCACCCCTTTGAGGTCGTTTCATGGACACTCTAACTCCTTTGTCTAATCCAACTTCCCCACTACCTCGACTTGTACGCGCATCGCGTAGGGGGCCGGTCCTTCACGAAACACCTCTTGCCCCTGCTCCTGATATTCTTGGCCTGAACCTTACTCGCGGCTGTGGGCATCAATGTGCTTTTTGCTCAGTACGCGCATCGCCGAACTACCCTGGTGATGAGTTGGTATTGTTTACGAATACGGTTGACTTAATCCGCCAGGAATTGTCAGGGCTCAAACCGCGTGCGGTCTATCTTTGCCCTGGCTCCGATCCGTTTCCACCGTATCCCACGGTACAAACGGCAACGGCCGAGGTTGTCGAAGTCTTGGCTGCCCATGGTGTCGGTAGCTGGCTGATGACACGTGGCGACGTTCAGGTTTCCATACTCGAACGGTTGCGACCGCTCGCGGATCGGATGCGTTTCACCATTGCTCTACCGTCGCTTGACGCTAGGGCAGCTGCCATGATGGAGGTTAACGCGGCACCACCCGAGGTGAGGTTGGAATTGATCGCGCGATTGAAGGATATGGGGGTTGCGGTCCAAGTTGCGCTCGATCCACTTATTCCGCAACTCAACGACACGCCCGAAGCCCTCAATCCTCTACTTGACGCACTCGCGGTTCGCGGCGTTAACTCTCTGACAGCGAGTTATTTGTTTCTGCGTCAAAACATCGTCGAACAAATGCGAATCGTCCTGCCCGGTGACATTTTCAGCGCGGTGATTACGGCCTATCACGACGGACCGGTTTTATCATCGACAGGACTGGCAGGCGCACGGTATTTGCCTCGCTCTCGACGCCAACGTGGCTACGCCACTCTGATGGCCCTGGCCTCTCGACATGGCATGACGGTGAAAGTGTCGGCCCTGACGAACCCGGATTTTTCGGCGCAACGGCCTATCACGCAACCGGCACCCAGTTTGCTGGCTGCATATCGAAAATCCCTCGGTATGGTGTCAGCCTAATGATTGTGCGAAAACGAATCGCGATTCGCCCGCGTCGCATTCCGCGCCGCCTGCCGCCCTGCTACAATGCAACTTTAGCAGGTTTATCGTGGCAACGCGGGGGCAAACCCATGGCCGGTACGTTGGTCGGAATCGACCTCGGCA
>RGDT01000370.1 GCA_009918525.1 Planctomycetia bacterium | reverse complement strand
GGGGGTGGGCTGGGAGCCTTGGCTCTCGTCTTCGGTGCGTTGGTCTTCACAGGCGTCATCCCCCTTTGGACCCGCATCCAAAGACCTGACCTCCTCAAGCACCGAGTCACCTACGACCGCCTTCAACTCACCATCACCGAACGCGGTACGCTCGAATCGGCCGACAACAGTGACATCGTCTGTCGCGTTAAGGCTCGTTCGCCCAGCAGCACCATCTCCTCTACCATCCGTTGGGTTATCGACGACGGCACCCAGGTCAAACGAGGCGAGCGTTTGATCCAACTCGATGACTCCGGTCTTCACGAACAACTCAAAGCCCAAAAAATCGCCGTCGATCAATCCCGGGCCGCCTGGGTGTCGGCCGACACCAACTACGAGATCATCGAGAGCCAAAGCCGCAGCGACATCGCCTCGGCCAAGTTGACGCTGGATCTGGCGATGATCGACCTCCAGAAGTATGAAAAGGGCGAGTACATCCAGCAACAGCGCGAAATCGAAGGTAGGCTCATGATCGCCCGCTCCGATCTAGCCATGTGGGAAGAACGCGCCGCCTGGTCGAGTCGCATGAGCAAGCCGGGCCGGCGATTTGTGACGACGGCTCAGGCTCAGGCCGACGAGGCGCGTCTGAAGAGTGCCCAGATTGCTGCCGCGAAGGTGGCCGAGGAAAAGCGCGTGCTAGATCAGTTCATGGGACCGCGAACGCTCAAGGACCTGCAGGGCAAAATCGACGAAGCCAAGCGAGCGCTAGAACGTGTCGAAGCCCAGGCTCGGGCCAAGGAAGTGCAAGCCGAAGCCGACCGCCGGGCCAAAAGGTCCATCTACGACCAAGAAATGAGCCGACTTTACGACATCGAGGAAGAAATTAAGAAATGCCAGATTCTGGCTCCTCAGGATGGTCTAGTCGTTTACTACGTCTCCGAACAATCGCGGTTCGGCTCCGGATCACAACAAGGCATCATCGCTCAGGGCGAGCCGGTTCGCGAAGGCCAAAAATTGATGCGTATTCCGAACCTCAAGCGAATGGTCGTGAACACACGGGTTCACGAAGCCATGATCTCTCGCGTCCGTGGCGAAAAATGGCGAAAGACCGGTTTCAGCGAAGCCATCAACGCGGGGCTATTCTTCGCCACGGATACGCTAGCTCGCCTGACGGCTCAGATGACCTTCGACGCCATCCGTGACGACTTTTTAGACGCTCATCGCTCCGTGGAACAGCTCAAAGAAGCCGATGGACAACCGGCTCATATCCGTGTCGAAGCCTTCCCCGATCGTCAACTCGAGGGAGAAGTCAAATCAGTGGCCACGGTCGCTTCCCAGCAGGATTGGATGTCGTCCGACGTAAAAGTTTATCAGGCGATGGTGAGCATCAAGGAGGAAGTGTACGGCCTGAAGCCGGGAATGTCGGCGGAAGTGACAATCTACACCGATAGTGCCCGCGACCAGGTGCTGACCGTGCCGCTACAGGCGATTCTCGGATCGGTCGATATGGGCAAGAAACGCCGGGTCTTTGTAATGGGTCCCGATGGTCCCGTATCGCGCGAGATTGTGGTCGGTTTGTCGAACGACCGCATGGCGGAGATTGAAAGCGGTTTGGCCGAAGGTGAAGAAGTCATCGTGAACCCCCGCGTTCTGCTGAGTGAATCGGAAAAAGCCGCTCTCGGCGAGTCGTCACCCTCTCGCGGTGGTAGCGGTAAAACAGGCGCACCCAAGGAGAAAGGCGGAAAGGATAAGGCAGGAGCAGGCGGAAAGAAAAAGTAGGATTTACCTCACTATTCGCCCGAACAGAGAACCCGAACATGCCAGCCGTCGTTCGGATCGTCGATTTGGTTAAGAATTATTACCTCGAATCCGTTGTCGTTCGCGCCTTGCGTGGCGTGTCTTTGGAGGTCGAAGAAGGAGACTTCGTCGCGCTGATGGGGCCTTCGGGTAGTGGAAAGTCCACCTTACTCAATGTGTTGGGCTGTCTCGACCGACCGACTCAAGGCGAATACCACTTGGGCGAAGAAGATGTCGCCCACATGAGCGACGACCAACTCTCGGAAATTCGCAGTCGTTATCTCGGTTTTATCTTCCAGCAGTACAACCTCCTTCCGCAATACACGGTCGTCGAAAACATCGAGGTCCCGTTGCTTTATCAGGGGGTCACGCTCGATGACAAAACCCGCGAATGGTGCATTGAATTAGCCACCATGGTCGGCCTGGGCGAACGTCTCGACCACCGCCCCATGCAGCTATCCGGCGGTCAACAACAGCGTGTTGCCATCGCTCGCTCGCTGGTCAATCGCCCCCAGGTCATTCTGGCGGACGAACCGACGGGAAACCTCGATTCGCGAACGTCCGATGAAATCATGATGATGCTCACGCGGTTGAACCTCGAAGGTAAAACCATCATTATGGTTACTCACGAAAACGACATTGCCGAATGGGCGCGGCGGGTCATCCGTATGCGTGATGGTCAAATTGAGACAGACGTTCGCAACGATCACCCCAAGGGGACGATCGGCGAGCGGGGTGTGTCAACGCCCCGATGAGGCGAGCGGGGTGTGTCAACGCCCCGTTGGGACAGCGAATCGGGGTGTTGACACATCCCGCTCGAAAGCTCAGACCACTATGAAGGTTAATGAAAATCCATCATGTATCTCATAAGCCTAATTTTCGGAACTACTTTCGTTGGTGTGGTTGCTTTCCTACTCGGGGGATCAGCCAAGGGACGCCGTGCCGTCGTGTTGGCCATGCGTAGCCTTTGGCTACATAAACTGCGGGCCTTCCTTTCCGTATTGGGCATCATCATCGGCACCGGGGCCGTCATCGCGTTGATGGCGTTCGGCGAAGGTAGTATGCAAGACGCTCTCGACGACATTCGCCGCATGGGAGCGACCAACGTCATCGTCCGCAGCGTCAAGCCTCCCGAGGATGGCAGTGGGGGCGCACGCCGAACGCGCGTCGCTGTCTACGGGCTTACTCGCGGAGACTACGAAAAAATATCCACGCTCCAGTCATCGGGAACACTCACACGTATGGTGCCGATGCGTGTTTTCCCCGTTGAAGTTCGACGCCTGGC
>RGDT01000369.1 GCA_009918525.1 Planctomycetia bacterium | reverse complement strand
TATCAATTCCTCCGACGCTACAAGCTACGCATGGGCACCGATGGAACCGTTGTAAACATCTAGGTATATTACGGTTCCGGGGTTGGCGGGCCCGTTCCATCGAACGTTGGGACGCACCTCGCCTTTTGCTGGATTGCCCACGAGATAACTCCGACTGCTCTTGCATCCTTCCCGAACATTGCCTACTTTCTTCTGCCGTTCGCGGAGGGGAGACTCTTTATGCGCGTGCTGATGTATGTCCCATTCTTGCCGTCTCATCTGAAGGCTGCAATCGCTCAGCAGGTGGACACGCTTCGCGATCGCGTCGCCCGCAACTCTGGTTCTTTTCGCTTGCTCGCACGCGGATTAGATGGTGCTATCCCTCTGCCGGATCGCCCCACCGCTAAACACGCTGCCTTCGTCCAAGGCCATCCCGACGACTTTCGGTTCCTGATCGACGAAGCCTGTCGAGCTGACGTCGTCTACTGCCCCTACCCCTTCGGCGTGTTGCCGCCGGATGTACGCGCGGTTGTCCCCGCGTCTGTGGTGTTTGCTGTCGGGCCGCTTTTTTTCGATCATTCGGAATTAGGCCACACCACCGATCGCTATCGCCGCGAATTCCGCCGGGTGATCGCGACGGCGACGGCCCTGGTGTTCGCCAACGAAGACGACCGGCGGGCTGCTCTCACCTATGGAGCGATGCCGGAGCAGTGCCACATCGCGCACACCGACACACTCGATCAAACGCTGATGGGGACCACGTCTCGGACCGTGCTGAGGCAAGCAGCGACCCATTCCAAGGAACAGCGAATTGCCTGGATTCTGACCCATACAACGCTTCGCGAGGCCGAGGTGAAACTGCTTCGCGAACTGGGATACGAGGTCTGGACAACTAAGCAGGTCCATCGCCATCCCGACTTCCGCAGCGGAGCCGGCGATCCAGCCTGGGACGATGGACTGTCGCTGCCGACCGAGGTGCTGGCGACGCTCAACACTCACAATTTCTACGAAGACCCCTTCACGCCCGAGGTCGCCGCCGTACTCAACGGTTATTTCGGGACCGTGATGCTTGACCCCTACCCGGAAAAACTGTTTGAATTGCTCAAACACTATCAGGGCCGTATCCTGATTCGAGCGTTCGGCCGTGAACATCCCCTGACATACAGCGAATATCTCGATCACCCCGATTTACCGCATATCCGCGAGAGAATGCGTCTGTATAGCGAGCGTGTTTGGTTCACGCCTTGCTACGAGTCGATTCTGCCGGTCGAGGACGATTTTTTGCGTTCTCGGGCAGAGTTGCTGCCGGTCGCGTTGCCGGATCGTGTAATGCGATCACGCGATACATGGGTAGGCGGCGACCGGCGTATCTTTTTCGTCTGCCCCAGCATCCGAACCGCGCCGGCGTATTACGGAGTCATTTACAAACGCTTCAAACGCGAATACGGACGCTTTGCTCACCTCATCACCGGTCATCAGGGTATCCCGGTCAAGGATCCCAACGTCGCCGGGTTCGTCTCGGATGAAGAAATGCGGCGACTGTTCCGCGAAATGCAGGTTATGTACTATCACAGTCGCGAGCCGCGACACATCCACTATCACCCCTTGGAAGCCATCGTTCATGGAATGCCGGTAATCTATATGCGTGGCGGACTGATGGAGGCATTTGACACCGGAAGCCAAGCCGGGGCATGCGATAACGATGACGAAGCACGCAACAAACTCCGCCGTGTGTTGGACGGAGACGAAGCACTCATCCAGGCCGTGCGAGAAAGCCAGCAGACAATTCTCGACACATTCCTGCCGCACAACGTCAAGGCCGTGTGGCAACAAGCATTCATCGGCCGCATCATGGGCGAAGCGTTGCAAAGGGAATTACCAAGTCCAGCACTTTGCCTACCGTGGGTCAAACGGTTTGCCCCCGCGCTATCGGCCTTACCCGACGATCTAAATCAACTACCTCCACTGCTGCCAACCGCGACGATGATCAACGCGGCCTGGAAACGGCCGATGACCAACGACGAAATCCGGGCTGGGACGGACATCGAGAAACCGGCCAAAGGACTATTCGGCAAAGCAGCACGGATCGGTTACATGGCATGGAAGGTCTTGTCGCTCTACGCCCATGCCGCGTGGGAACAAGGAACGTGGCGACCGCGAAAAACGAAGATGCGGCCTTATCTGCCGTATGCCGTGCGTTACTGGTTTCCGAGTTTGACCCTGGAATGCCGAACGGGACAAGAACCGCTGCTAGACGAGATCGTACCGCTGCGATCGGATCCGTTGTCGCTCGACGCGCTGCCGCGAACACCTGCCTACGTTATCGATCCGATCGGTTGGCTCGACCCCCGACAGACCGACGTCCCCTCTTTGCCGTTAATTGTCATATACTCACGTTTGCCAGGCGAAGAAGACGACAGCTTCGACAAGCTCACTCCATCGTTGATGGCCGAAGCCCGTTTGTGGACGACGATGGCACGACAGGTAGTGTTCGTATGCGAAGAAGACCGCCGAGCGGCAGTGCGTCGCTATGGAATCGACCCGAACAAGACAACCGTGGTGCCGGGCGGGTTAGTCTACGGCCCCATCCCTGAGCCGGAACCAGTAGAGCGTCTTCCGTCGCGTTACTGGTTGGCGTGCGGTGGACCTCTGCGTCGAGAGAACGTGCCACTGATGCAAAAGACGCTAGAAATTTTGCAGCGGCGTGGGACGGATATACCAGCGGTGGTATGGTCGGCGTTTCCGCAAAGCTACCCAGAGCGGCACATCACCACGGGCGTTCAAGCAGTAACGCTGAGCGACGCCCAATTCCAGACGGCGGCACGCGGCGCGGAATGGGTTATCGTCAACGCTCGTTCGGGGGCGGAGGCAACGCGGCGGGTGTTCCACGCGGCGCTGGCGCGGGTGCCAGTGGTGGCGGTGGACAGTCCGGCGGTGCGGGCGCAGTGGTCCGAGGCGGAGGTGCGGCTGGTGCCGCCGGACGACCCGGTGGCGCTGGCCGACGCGATCGCCGCGGGGGCGGACGCGGCCCGGATCGACCGTGCCTACCGCAAAGCCGTGGACGCCTCACGGCGAGCAGCGTAAGCTACCCTTGCCCTAAGCGGTAGAGAATCTCCGACGCCATCTCTACTTGTGCT
>RGDT01000368.1 GCA_009918525.1 Planctomycetia bacterium | reverse complement strand
CTACTGGGGTGTTGACACACCCCGCTCGCCCGCCTTGACACGCCCCGCTAACGCTTCCCACTCTGAAGATGCGTGCTGCCTAGAATCGTCGGTGGGGTGAGGCGTTTGACGAGTTTCAGCAGGTTGCCGCCATCGCGACGCGGTTGGGTTGATACTTCGTCCATAAGACGACGCATGAGAAATACGCCCCGGCCCCCCGGACGCACCTCGGCCGGATCGAGAAGCGGCACTTCGTGGACGTCAAAGGGGTCGCCCTCATCGAGCAAGTGAATCTCGATGCAGTCTTTGTGAACAAAGCATTGCAAAAGAATCGGCGAATCGGGCCGGTCGCGATGCGCGTGACGCATGACGTTGTTGGTGGCTTCGTCCGTCGCTAACACGATTTGATGCGTTTGGGTTTCGTTCAGCCCGGCTACGTTGCAAACAGCTTCAACAAAAGCGCGGGCCAACGGTAGCAACCGCAGGTCGCTGGGAATGGTCAAGGCCCAGTGGGCGGAATCGGCGACCATGTCAGTCCTCGATTGCCGTGATTTGTTGGGAAATATAGCGGCCCTCTGGGCCGTCTGCAAGGCCGAGCCAAGGATAGGAAACAAAACAACGGGTCGGCTGTCCCAACACAGCCGACCCGTCTGGAGGTGCTTGCCCATCTCGGCAGCCAATCACTCGGGTTGCGGCTCCTCGCGACGACGCCCCCAACGACGCAGGCCCGGATAAGCCAGTCCTGCCACCCCGCAAGCGGCGAGGATCAGGGTGCCAGGCTCGGGAACCTGTGCGAGATCAGGCGGTGGAACAACAGGCGTTACTGGCGGTAAAGCGGTGGGCGTGAGCCGAAAATAAGCAGTTCCATTGGGCGCACCTTGTGCAATCTGGATATTTTTGAATGACAGGGCATAACTACCTTGCGGCAACAAGAATGAGCCGTGGCTAAATCCGTCGCTAGCGAAAGCATCGTTGGGATTAATCATGAAGTTCGCAGGACCGTTGATCTGGGTAGTCATTCCGATTAATTCGTTGCCGGTAGCAAGGTTTCGGACCTGAAAGCGGTCGCCCTGAGCAAAGGCGTCAGTGACGTCGAGAGTAAAAGACTGGTTTGCCGTGAAGGTGAAGGGGCTTTGAGTTTGGACAGCGTTTGGCCCGCCCATCCAGCTAAATGGCGTCCAGGTGGTGTAAGGCAACGGTTCGGCGCGACACAACGAAGGTGCGAATGTCAGAGCAGTAAGTGCCAGCACATGGAAAGTCGCCACTTGTTTCGTGTAGTGCATCGGGAAAGACTCCTTTCTCGTCCGGCTCCTCGTTGACTCGGCCGCACGCCGTCCGAGGAAGACCGATTAATGGGTATCGCGGCGTCCAATAATAACCACACGCCGAATCGGCACAAGATCAACTCGAAGAGGGGGGGACAATAGAGGAAAGGGAGTCGGTGCAGAGGCGGATCAGCGGGTTATTGGTCGGTAGGTTTCTTTTCGCCTGGTCGGAGGCAACGCATGACGCCGCGGAATTGTTCGCCGGCCTGACCGGGCAGCGTGGCTAATTCGTCGTGGGCCTCGGTAATGTTTCGCCGAAAACTGTTGGTATCCGAGTTGTCGATGGTCAACGCGACCCATGGCCCCACTACTTCGGGGACCTTGTCAGCCGGCACGATAAATTCGCCCAGGCCCATTTCGCGGATGATCTTGGCGCAGGCGGGCGAGGGATCGACGAGAGCAATCGGGCTTCCTCCTTTCTCTTCGAGTTTTTTTCCGATTTTCAACAGCGTCCCGAGAAAGGTGCTGTCCATATAGGCGCACTCGCGTAGATGAACGCTTACCTGCCGAACTCCGCTTTCCAACAGATTTTCCGCCGCGCGACGTAACGGCAGGCCGTGCTGCATAACGCCGCGACCAGCGACGTGAAAAGCAATAGCCTGTCCGGCGCGAACATAGCGGACAGTCCCGACGCCGGCGACCATGGGTATGCCTCCTGCCTAACGAATCGCGGAATATCCATCCTTCACGCTATCGCGCCGGGGGATAAGATGCAACTAGCGTACCGAAGACCTTTTGACCTGACGACTGCCTTCGTCGGGTTAAGATTCGTTTGCCCTGTGAGAGATTCTATGTCCGATCTGCTTGTCGATGCCCGTGATGGTGTGGTTCGCTTGACGCTCAATCGACCGCAACGGCGCAACGCCCTGTCGCTGGGATTGTTGAACGAATTGCAGCAGACCATCGAGCGCCTTGCCGCCGACGCAACGGCCCGTGTGGTGATTCTGGGGGGCGCGGGGCCAGTCTTCAGCAGCGGTCACGATCTGGGCGAAATGGTCGGGCGCAGCGAATCGGAGTATCGCGAGTTGTTTGCGTTGTGTTCGCGGGTGATGTTGGGACTGCGAAAGTTACCGCAGCCGGTGATTGCTCGCGTACAGGGACCGGCATTCGCGGCCGGCTGTCAGTTGGTCGCGGCCTGCGATCTGGCGGTGGCTGTCGAGACGGCGACTTTTGCGACACCTGGTGTCAGAATCGGGTTATTCTGCACGACGCCGATGGTGCCGTTGGTACGAGCGGTCGTGCCGGAAGCACCAGCAGAGCCACCAGTTCCGAAGTCGCCGTTCGTGGCAAGCCAGGTCTGGAGTCCACCCAACACACGAGCCGTAGAACCAGCCGTGCCGTTGCTCTGAACGGTGTTGTTCAGGAAGGTGAACTCCATGTCGCGCTTGATCTCGGACGAAGCCTTCGACAGTTGATAGGCCAGTTCCGACTTGCGGCCAGCCTTGTCAACAGCCTGCAGGCTGATCTGGGTGCGGTTGCCAACACGAGTTGTCGGGCTGAGCGTCGCGGTGGAAGCGTCAGCACCTTCAACTGCGGCGTTAGCAGCAGCAGCGGCCAGAGAGTCAGTCTGCCACTCGTGGTAGACAGCCGTAGCCTTGGTCTTGCCCACAGAGGACATAAAAGGCGTATCGGTAGGAGCAATGTTATAGATGATGTCGCTCAGGTCTTCGCGCAGACCAACAGCGGCGTAGGTACGAAATTGGGTCATGATCTTTCCTTAGAGGAGACGTTCAAACAGGGCCGCAGCATCAGAGACTTTCCCAGACTTCCTCAACTGCGAATGAGCTTTCTTTACTGTTTCGTCTGCCGCTACCTT
>RGDT01000367.1 GCA_009918525.1 Planctomycetia bacterium | reverse complement strand
AACACGACGACCACCGCCAACTTCGGATCCTTTGCTCCTTCAGGGCTGTCAACCGGCTTTAAATGGCTGGATATCAATGGCGACGGAGTACGCGATGCCGGCGAACCAGGGCTCTCGGGTGTCTACATTTATCTGGACCTCGATGGTGACGCTCGACCCGACGTCGGCGAGCCTGCAACGCTGACCAAAGCCGACGGCTCCTACCTCCTGACTCCTCCACTTGCTGGTACCTACTCGATCCGCGAAGTCGTCGAACCGGGTTACGTTCAGACGTTCCCTGCCAGCGGCTTCCACAGCGTTGTTTACAACGGTTCTACCCCATTGGGCGGTTTTGACTTCGGTAACCGCGAATCCTCCGACTGGGGTGATGCCCCTGCTCCCTACGCAACGCTCCGTAGCAACAACGGCGCCTCGGCGGGCCAGTTTGATGGCTTTAAGCTCGGTGCGAACTGGGATGCCGAAATCGACGGTCGTCCGACCTCCGCCGCCAATGGCGATGATACCAATGGAGCTTTGAATGCCTCGGGCAACGTCATCAATGACGAAGATGGTGTGACTCTCCTGACTCCGCTGGTCCGTGGCGATAATCAAAATATCATCCGAATCAACGTGACCAACACCACTGGAGCCGCAGCGTTTGTCCAAGGCTGGATCGATTTCAACGGCAACGGAGTGTGGGGTGACCCAGGCGAACAGATTGTCTCGAACCTCTCCGCCGTTGCGGGTGATAACTTGGTGACCTTTACGGTCCCTGCCAATGCAGTGAACAATGGTTACGCCCGCTTCCGCCTCTCGCAAACCCGTGACGTCGGACCGACGGGTCGGACCGCTGCTGGCGAAGTCGAAGACTACCTCTTCGCGATCAATAATGGCCCGCGAACCATTCTTCAAAACGATTCATTCACCGTTGCTCGCAACAGTACAGCGAATATTTTCGACGTGCTGGCTAACGACTTCCTCCCACCAAACGATCCGGTCTCGGCTGTCCTGCCAGGCCCTTCGGCCCAAGGTGGAACCATCTCGATCGGTTCAAACAATACCCTTCGATACACCCCACCAAGAGGGTTCTTCGGTCAAGACAGCTTCACCTACACCGTGGTCTTCGCCTCAGGAAAACGAGAAACGGCCAACGTCACTGTCAATGTGAATTTGCAGTTCACCGATCCAGTCGCTGTGGATGATTCGTTCGACCTGCCAACCAACTCGGTCTCCTATCCGCTCAACGTGCTCCTGAATGACATCGAAGGCGCCGGCGGAGCGTTGGTCGTGACCAACTTCACCAACCCGGACAAAGGTGGTGCGGTTTCGATCGGTTCCGGTGGCCTGAGTCTCCGCTACACACCACGACGTGGCTTCGGTGGAACGGAATCGTTTACCTACACGGTGACCGATGGCCAAGGCAAATTTACGACCGCACGCGTAACGGTTCATACCCTCGAAGGTGATCGACTCGATGACAATGTCGAGTTCAGCTTCGGTTTCCGCGACATGGCCGGAAACCCCATCACCAGCGTGACCCAAGGGGATCAATTCCAAGTCTATGTTTACACCTACGACCTGCGACCTGAGCGAGGAGCTGGCCAAACACCTCCAACCTCGGTACAAAACCCAGGTGTCTATGCAGCATACCTCGATATGCTCTACAGCTCCAACATCGTCTTGCCATCGAGCCCAGGTGCAAACACTACCCTGGACTTTGCTAACTCCCCGGTCGCTCCGTATCGCAGCGGTATCTCCGGTTCGGCGTCGGTCCCCGGCGTGATTCGTTCGCTCGGAGCCTTCACAGGTGCCGAAAAGCCGCCGTTTAGCTTCGCTGATCCATCGCTCATGACGATCCTGACCTTCACGGCTCGATCGGCCGGCTTGGCAGAATTCGTAGGCGATCCTGCCAACGATTCGCCAAACACCGATGTGGTTCTCTACAACCCTCCGAACGCGCCTGTTCCGCTCGAACAAGTTCGCTACTTGCGATCGACGATCGAAGTTGTTCCCAAGGGAACCGAACTGCCCTTCGCTGTCGATGACAGCACTGCGGAACTGCTCCTGAACTCCACATCGTTTATCAATGTCCTTGCAAACGATATCGTCGGAACCGCTGGCCCAATTCGAATCACTTCAGTGACCCAACCTGCCAACGGTGTTGTTTCGATCGACAACCGGGGTACGACGAATCCGTCGGACGACCGAATACAATTCGTTCCGTTCACCAGCAGCCTGGGCTTCACGGATCAATTCACTTACACGATCGCCGATACCCGTGGCTTTACCTCCACGGCTACGGTGACCCTGAAAGTTGGGGATACCACCCTCAACGACAAGATGAAGATCCAGCTCAAGGCGTTCGATCTCAACGGCAAGCCGATCACTTCGATCGCTTCGGGAAGCCAATTCGAGCTTCGAGGATATGTTCAAGACCTTCGAGGACCTACCTCGCAAAGCGGTGTGTTCGCAGCTTACCAAGACATCCTCTACGATCGCAACTTGGTGGCTGTCCAAACTTCGCCTAACGGTTTGGGCTTCCAAATCGAGTTTGCTGCCGGACCAAACGGTTACAGCAACGGCAAATCAGGCGATATCCGTATCCCCGGTTTGATCAACGAAGTCGGTTCGTTCCAAGACTCCGGTTCGCCTCTGGGCACCTCGGAACTGCTCCAATTCAGCATCCGAATGAAAGCCAACACCCCAGGCGTCGCGAAGTTCGTCGCGGATCCGGCCGACATCAGCCCATTCCACGATTCGCTCCTCTACAGTGATCCTCGCAACAAAGTTCCTTATGACCAAATCAGCTACCTACCAGCCGAATTGGTCATCACCGGGGGCTCTGGATCCGCTGGCGGTGAAGGCAATACCAACCCATTCAACCGCTTTGACGTCAACAACGACGGATTCGTCTCGCCCATCGATGCGTTGATCCTGGTTAACCAAGTCAACACCAAAGGTGGCGGAGCCTTGGGCAGCGGTGGTAGTGGCGAAGGTGAATTTACCGGCGACAAATATTATGTCGACGTGAACGAAGACGGTTACCTCTCGCCGCTAGATATCCTTTGGGTTGTCAACCGAATCAACGGTTCGAACGCCTCCGGTGAAGGCGAAGCAGCCCCTGCGATAACAACCTTCGCAACCAGCGATGCTGCTACGATGGTCGATGTT
>RGDT01000366.1 GCA_009918525.1 Planctomycetia bacterium | reverse complement strand
GAGGCCATCCCGGGGGCTCGGAACCACTAGCGGCCGCCTCGGTGGCAAGGGAAGATGGGGCCGCGGGTGCTGTTTCGGAATCCTGGGTCTCGAGAACTTGCTGGGACGAACTTCGCAATCTGCCACGCCACATGTTTGGCGGCGCGGCTGCAGCAGCGGGCGCGAGGGCGAACGGCTCCGCGCTTGTTTCTGCGCTTCCGTCATGTCGCACACACAAATGAAAAAGCCATCCCAGAGGAATATTTTTATTTGGAACCCAAATTTTTTGCAGCTGCTGCAGGGACGGTAGGTCAGAAGTAGTAGGTGGAACCGCGTCGGGCCACGCAAGACGGCGACCAACCCGGCCGCCCAGCCTGGCCCCTGTGCCGCCGCCAAAACCGCAGCCTCGGAACGCACACGCCCAACTCTTCTGCTGTAATACCTGCTCGACAGACTGGGCGATGATTTCGCACATCTGCAAAGCGTTCACTTCGCCAACCTCTGAGGCGACCAAAAATGCCTCGTACTCGCGCCGCACTTGCACCTTCAGACTTGCAAACACGTATGCGTCCAGAGGTTGCAGCCAGGGCGTCATCTTGGCAGGAATGAAATGTAAGTGCAGCCCTGCCTGCGCAGCTGCCCTGATCACCTTAGTCGTCACGTGCACTGGACTTGCGTCCATGGACAAGAGTACATGGCAATGGGGCAGCAAGGATTCAAGGCATTTGGCCAGTAAACGCAAAATATCGGCGAGCAAAGGCGCGTCTGTCCATGCCGACCGTCTGCGAAGAAAGAACATGCTGTCTGTGCGCTGGTGGTCAGCCAGCATCTGGTAGTCGCGAGCCGAGAGCTGATTAGCGTTTGCCACCAATACTTGTGGTAGTGCTTGCTGCACTTGCATGTCGTCAGCGACGAAAACGATGAGGGAGAAGCAAGATCTTCGTTTGTGCAGATCAGCGCGCTGTTCTTGCTCCATGCAATGGCGCCGCGGAACGCCGGGAGGTGGTTGCAGATACCCGCAGCGCGCGGGCAACCACAGCTTCATGCTCGTCTCGTCCATGTTGATGTGCACTAAGCGCTTGTGCGCTGGACGCAAAGACGCCAAGAAACTCGCCCACTGCCAGCAAGCCAATGCCTCCAACGACACGCTCACAGCCTACGGAAACTACATTGGCTATCGCCAAAATCGGCCAAGCGGACCACGTTTGATGAAAAAAACATTAAAACTTGGTCGCGCTTTGGGGCCCGTTTACCGGGTCACACTTCTTTAGCCATTTCTACATGCGGCCCCATTTTTGGGCCCAGATTCCGGGCCTGTTTCGGGGCCCTGCTTGCAAAGACTTCGCGAATGTCTTGGTTGGTTCACAGTTTGCATTTTTTCGGCATGGGAGACCTTGGTTTTTGGCCCGGCAACATCTTGTGGCGCGTCGGCCAGAGGCAATCGGGAGCCGACTGCGAGCTGCCCGCGGGCGACGCGGCGGGCCCATCGTCGACCGAACTGCAGACGGTGGCAGGAGTGCTTGTGAGCGCAGGCGGCAAGGCTCGCGTCAGCGGGCAAACGGCTCCGCTGGAAGCGCTCCCACTCTGTGTGCATTCGACACGCAGTTGGCGCCAGCACCTTGTCGACACGCGGCCTGCGCAGCCAGTCCTGCAAGCCCGCTTGCTGGAGGAGCGCGTTCGCGTTCTCGAACTGCTGCGGAGAAGCTGGCACGCTTGCCTGCTGCAGCTCGTTTTCTCGTTATCTGAGAGGGCCGCCACGCGGCGCTTGTGGCTGTCAACGGCCAAACAGCTTCCGCGGTCCGAGCGCGCACGCGTGCTGCGGACACACAGCGCAGCCAAGTCGTCGTTCGAGGTTGAAGCGAAAATTCGTATGGCAGCGTTCCATGTTGCGCAGCAAGCGCAGCCGTGTCGATGATGTCTGCGTGCTCGGCTGCGCGGTTTGTTGCCTTTGCTGTCCAAGCTGCTGGCGGCACTCGCCAGAGCGGCATTGGCTTTTGTTTTTTGAGCTTGCCCTGCATGTCTTTTTCCGACGACAAGGCTTGCCATTTGCGAATGGCAGCAGCAGACACGAAGGGGCACGGCGCGTGGCACTGCCGGTTTTTTCACATCAAGCACGACAACGCGGTCTCTTTGCACGCGCTGTGAGGCGCAATAACGGAGCACGTGTTTGGGCTAGCGCAACTGAATCCATGCGCCGAGTCTCTGTTGCTGATGATGAGCGCGCCGTTTCATGGGGAACTGCACACGCATGATTTGCGCAGGTGTTCCAAGGGATTTCGGGGCAGGGTCTGTCGCTTCGTTTTCCAATTGGCAAGCCACCCCGAGAACGGGCTCGGTTGGCTGGCTCGACGCCGCGCGCGCGGCATGTATAGCGTTGCTGCGCGCATCGCTCTCGCTGCGCGTTACATGGACGGCGGCATTTGGATCTGGCGTCAGCCCTGTGTTATATGCATGCCACCGTGTGAACAAATACGCACGCTCACACATGCAAGCATGAGAACACGTACCCAACATGCCCAAAAAAAACAAGAATCATACACGACTGAAGGAAGGCGAAAGGCTCTTCCTGGCTGCTGAATGTTAATCATGTCACCTCAAAGAATGTTGCATACACAAGCGCCAGCATTTTTTCTTGCGCTCGACCTTGCTTCGCGCCGCCCCCTCTGCTTGTCCGACGTGCATCAGCCAGCTGTTGGCCGTGGCAACGGAAAATTAATTCGTTGGGCGCGAACGGCTGCCCACGTCAAGGCGGATCCGTCAACGGATCAATGTCCTCAAACGGCGGGATGGCTTGCGCCACCACCCTGGTGGCTGCTTCCGGCACCGGCGTCGCCCTGATCAGGACGCGATTGAGGTGCTCTTGCAAGGCTGGGCAAAAAGGCTCCTTGCTCATCAGCGCTCCATCCGGGAGCTCCGTCGATCCTTGCAGCGTTGTGGGCTTCCACCAGCCTGTGTCCGCCTGCGTGCATACGTTTACACGAGCACAGATACACAAATGTGTCGTCTGTATGTGGCACACATGTACTGATCTTAACGAACAAACGGTATCAATGCTGACGTCACACTGAGATGCAAGAACAAACATTGCGAAGGGCGAAAGGCTCCTTCATGATTTGTGTGTGTATAATGTAAGCAACATACATATATGTATACTTACACCGTATGCAGAATCTGACATATATATATATATATATAT
>RGDT01000365.1 GCA_009918525.1 Planctomycetia bacterium | reverse complement strand
AAGCCGTCTGCAAGATCGGCCCGCGTATCAGTGGCAGCGAGGGGATGAAAAAACAACAGGAACTCATCGAGAAACATTTCAACGACCTGGGTGCGAAGGTCAGCTACCAGAAATTCACCGGCAAGCAGCGCGGCAAAAAACCTGTGGAACTAGCAAACCTTGTCGTATCGTACAACCCTGAAAAAGCACGCCGGGTGATTCTCTGTTCGCATTACGATACCCGCCCTATCGCCGACCAGGAGAACAACCCCCGACGTTGGCGCGAACCGTTCGTCAGTGCCAACGACGGCGGTAGCGGTGTCGCCCTGCTTATGGAACTCGGCCGACACATGAAAGACCTAAGCTTCTCGGTAGGGGTCGATTTCGTTTTCTTCGACGGCGAAGAATACATTCACGATCCGCGCGAAGACGAAGAGTTCTATTTCCTCGGCTCGCGATACTTTGCCCGTCAAGCTGCTCTCAACCGCAAAGCAGTACAGTATACCGGAGCCATCCTGCTCGACATGATCGCAGGCAAGGGAGCCGAGTTCCCCATGGAGCAAAATTCGGTGTTCCACGCAGGAAAACTTGTCAAGGAAGTTTGGGACATCGCCGCCGAACTCAAATGCGATGCCTTCACACGCGGCATGAGTAAGGTTGCCGTCAATGACGATCATATAGCGCTCAACGAAAATGGTATCCCGGCGATTGACATCATCGACTTCGATTATCCGCACTGGCACAAGCTGACCGATATTCCCAAAAATTGTGGGCCAAAGTCGATGACGCAGGTGGCCAAGGTGTGCAGCGTGTGGATTCAACGACAGAAGTGAGCCGATGCCTCATTCCGAATTGATCTTCGGCGGCGTTTTGGTGACGTGTTTATTGGGCGTAGCCGTTCTGTTTGGTTGGACGCAGCGTGGGGCCTTTGGGCGTGCCGAGCAACTGCCCCACGACGAACGCCGAATCGCACGCCGACAAATCTATCGTCGTTTGATCGGCTGTGCATTTTTGGCGGTAGTGGCGATTTTGCTAGCAGCGCAGTATATGCTATGGGAATGGCGGGTTAAGGCCATCGTCCCCCCGTTGAATGATCAAGACCGGATGGTCGCACGACTGTGGCTTGCGACGGTGATTGGTTTGTTACTGGCTTTGCTCGTTGTTTTAATTTTGGCCGCTATCGAGGCGTTCGTCGCGCGGTCGCAGGCTCTCAAGCAATACCGCAAACGATCCGACGACCGTCGAGCCTTGATTGAGCGACAGGCCGCACGACTGCTCGAAGGTCGGAACGAATAATAGCAAGCGGGTGATAAGCCAGTCTGATCGTATCGATACCGGAAGGAAGCCGGGGAAGTACTCCCTTCGACCCCTCGTTGTTATTGGACAGAAGCGAAAATTTGAACTATGGTTGGCATGATGTGCTATGCTTCAGTTTGCGACCTAAGGACGCAAGTCCCCTGAGACCTTCAGCATCTGGGTGACTTTCGTCCCCTTACTCGCCTGTGACCGATCAATACCTCCAGGGAGTTTTTGTGTCTAGCGTGTGGCAGTCTGATACGTCCCCCAATGAAGCGGTATCACCGCGAGGGGTGATGGTATGGCTGACGGCTTTTGGGGTTGTCTTACTCTGGTCGTTCTGGCCGAGTTTCGTGACGCTCGTGCAACGCTGGTCGCAGGATTCTCAGTACACACACGGCTATGTCGTTCCACTCTTTGCCGCGTTGGTGTTATGGCTACGGCGCGATCGCTTTCCGGGTTTCTCGTCTCGGGGGGCGTGGCCCGGGCTACTGCTCCTGGTGTTCGCCGGTTCGGCACGAGTCGCGGGAGCCGTCTTCGCGTTCGATTGGCTAGAAATCGGGGCATTTTTGCCCGCCCTAGCTGGGGTCGTATGGCTGGCGTGCGGTTCGCGGGTAGCCCTGTGGGCCTGGCCGGTCGGAGCTTTATTAATGTTTGTGTTGCCTTGGCCTTGGCAGATCGACCAACTATTGACGCATCCCCTTCGCCATTTGGCGACCGTGTGTAGCACTTTCGCCCTTCAGACACTCGGTGTTCCCGCTCTGGCTCGTGGAAACATCATCGTCATCGACGAGATGCAAATCGGCATCGTCGAAGCGTGCAGCGGATTGGGGATGCTTATGACTTTTTTCGCCCTGTCAACTGCTGTCGCCTTCGCCATCGACCGACCTATCCTCGATAAATGGATTGTCTTTCTCAGTGCGGTACCGATCGCGCTGGTGATGAACGTGTTCCGCATCACCCTAACCGTTTTACTTTTCCAGTTTGCCGGTTCTGAGGTTGCCAAGGTGGTTTTTCACGACGTTGCTGGTTGGGTCATGATGCCGATGGCATTGGTGGCCGTGTGGCTGCTATTACGGTTGTGGGATGCGGCGTGGGAGTCACCTCAACTGCGATTCTGGGGAAAGAGCAAAAGCTACCCTCTACCGCAAAGCAGCGCCGCGCCCCAACCAGCTCGGGAAACAACGACTATGATGCAGGAGATTTCCGATGCAGCCCCGTGACGACAAGAAACTGTTGCCCGAACGGGTTGACCCGACCTCGCCCGAAGGCGGCTCCTCTTCCGTCCAAACGGAAACTCCGCTAGCTCTTCAAAGCGCGCCGAGCATTGGGGCATTGATGCACTCCATGCGTCGATCTTGGAAAGTCGTTGTACCGATTGCGCTGTTGGTGGCGGTAGCGGCTGGGGCGGTTGTATGGGTCGTCGTACCTCCCCAGTACACAACGACGCTGACGCTTCGACTGTTGTCCCGACCGACGGTAGGCAATCTCGATCAGGACGAACTATTTGCCAACGTACAAAAATCGCAAGTAACCATCCTCAAAAGTTACGATGTGTTAAGTGAAACGATTGTGAAATCGCGGATTGCCGAAGCATATGGTCTAACCTTTACCCCACCTAGCCTGGCCCGTCAACTTGTGACCCATTTCAATGACGGGCCGGAAATGTTAGCAGTGCAGTTGTCGGGAGAAAATCCCGAAGCGGTCTCCGCGATTCTGAACACGTTGGGCGATGTTCTGGCGAAGCGGATGCTCAAGACCGACGAAGCCCGTATTGAGTCGATGATGGAGCAAAAAGATCGAGCTTTGCGCACGCTCGCCGACAATCTCCGCGAAAAACGACTGGAACTCGCGGCGGTGGAACAGAAGGTAGGCCTCGATAAACTGGGCGGCCTAGCTCGCAG
>RGDT01000364.1 GCA_009918525.1 Planctomycetia bacterium | reverse complement strand
AGATGTGTATAAGAGACAGGTATGTCGCTGTAAACGTGGCGTTGTCGTTTAATGGGCCGTTCTTGGTGAATGATACGTCGAAGACTCACCAAAAAGAGAACGATAACCTACCTCATTTCGTAGCAATGAAGCGAGCGGATGGGCAAGTTTGGCTACCGGCGTCATCGTTTCGTGGAGCACTGCGTAGCCGCTTCGAATTCTTGGCGAAGTCAAAACGCTTCTCCGAGAAAGTGGCTCAAGAGGTATTCGGCCACACTGGCCAGGCAGCACGGCTCCAGATCCACGAGATCACCCAGACCGATGACACGCGTGAATTGCAACATCAAGACTTCGTGGCGATAGATCGTTTCACGGGTGGAGCATCTGATTCCGCGAAGTTTCACGCCAACTATGCCGACCGCCCAACATTCACGATAAAGTTGATTTTTGATGACGGCAAGCTCTCCGAAGAAGCCAAACAACTCCTCGCCGCGACATTTCACGACTTGCAGCAGGGCAAAATTGGCTTCGGCTTCGGCACCTCAAAAGGCTATGGCGAAGCTATCGGGACGCTATGCGACGCGGGCCGGCAGTGGGTGAACCAGCACATTGGTGAGGCCGAGCGTAGCGAGACGGGTAACTCCTCTTTAACTCAGGGCGTTTCACTCACGCAAGATGTCTTACAAATCGAAGAACCCAAACCAGGCATTTTCAAAAAATATTTGAAGTCACGGCGAACGGATGCAAAAGGTAGTCTCACACCTGCACCCTGGGCTCAACTCTCCAAGGATCTTCAAGATTTGAAGCAACTCGGCGAGTTTCCGGTTGAATACGAACTGGAGAAAAATCAGCCGGTTCGCATTCGGTTTGTAGGGAAGGGATACATTCCTGTTCTCAGTGCTGCGGCAGCAACAACGGCTGCGCGACCCAGTGTGGACACAGACCGCTTCGCCCATCCTTACTACTTCCTGCCGTTTCAAGATCGGGAGAAGTTCAGCGGCGACTTGGCCGATGACAAGCCGGTTGGTCATGATCAGTACAAGCGCGGGACCTACTCAGGTCGTCTGCGCGTCAAGCTCATGACGGTCACGCCGCTCTTGATTTGCGACCAACCCGTTGATCCGAATGCCGAGCACAAAACCTATCCCGTCCTGGTCGATGACCGATCTAAACCGGTGGCGAAACAAAAACCATTATTGGCATCGTCTTCCGTGCGGGGCACGTTGCGCAGTGCCTATGAAGCGATCACCAACTCGCGTTTCGGCGTGTTTCCGATCGACAGTGACAAAGGCCATCAGAATCGCCTGGCGTATCGAAGGCAGGCCCAAGTTGATGTTGAACCGGCGTACGTCGAATCGGTGTCTCCCGACCTGGTGCAACTGCGGATACTAAGCCAGCTTTGGCAGAACTCACCCGCGAAATTGCCCAGGTATCAACTCCGTCCGAATGCTCAGCATCTTCGAGACAAAGGCCAGTCGCAAGCCGCGCTTCGCTACCCCGACAACAGCTTGCCCGTTCATGGTGATCGCGTATATGTGCAAGTTGTCGGGAATGGTCAAGTGACCGAGATTCGACGGCATCAAGCTCAATCGCCCGGACCTGGCTGGCTCGAAGGTTTTGTGTTGCTCACCGGGGCAAATATCAATTCCAAAAAATACGAACGAGTGTTCGTGATCTCAAACAGTGACAAGACACTATCCCTGAAAGGTGACAAGGCCCGTGAACTTCAATCGCTGTGGACGGAGTTGATTGCGAATTATCAAAATGAGCATGAGCGAGACTTGGAAAAGCGAACCGCACAGAATCAAAGCCCGTCCGAATACTTCGGGCCTGAGCCTGGAAAAACCGCCTGGTCGCGGCATGTCATTGAACCAGGAATGAGAAACTTGCAAGCCGGAATGTGCGTTTATCTCAAGCGTACGCCGCAACGCATCACGGACATCTACCCCGTGTCCATCTCGCGCAAACTCTATGATAGATCGCCGTTGCAAGCGACGCCACCGAAGCTCTTGCCCGCTCGCACGATCGACGAGCTTTCGCCGGCCGATCGCGTTTTCGGTTGGGTCAGCCAAGATCCGAACACAGGTGCCAACCCGGCCTATCGCTCTCACGTCCGCATCGGCGTAGTGAAGTGCCTGACCGAGAACGCTATTGCCAACGAGCAAAAAACCTTAGCCATCCTCGGCCAGCCGAAGCCCGCACAAGGTCGCTTCTACCTGAGTAACAAGGACGGTAATCGCCAACCTCTCGGCGGCACCAAAGAACAAAGCGGTTACACCGGTACGAACCGAATCCGGGGGCCGAAGGTCTACCCGCATCACGCCGCCGGATTCGATCAGAGAACGGCCTACGCGATACCCGACAAGAGCCAGAACCGCACCGTAAAAGGTTACGTCAAACCCAAGAGCGAGTTTGAGTTCGACCTGCACTTCGAGAACCTCCGTGCCTTTGAACTCGGAGCGTTGCTCTGGTTGTTGACTCTGGACGAAGGACATTACTTACGGATCGGCCTGGGTAAACCGCTCGGCTTCGGTAGCGTTACCGCTCAGATCGACTGGAAAAACTCGGTCATGGCTCTGGGCGAAGAATGGATCAAGGTCATCGGTACCGCGAATGAGCCGAGTAGCACAACGAATTGGCGGACGCTGAAAGAAGGATTTGAAGAGGTGATGACGAAGGCCAACCCCAACTTGTTGAAAGCGTTTCTGATCGCGTGCAAAGGCTGGAAAGATTTGGCAACGCATTATCCAAGGCTGAACACTCAACCGCCGGGCAGTGGCGAGCATTATCGCTGGTTCGTGGAGAATGATCGCGTGAACGGCCCGGGCCATAGCTTACCCGACCTAACGGACAATCCGCCTAGTTTGCCGTACCTCGGTTAGCAAAACACGAGGCTCGGATCGCAAAAAAACGCCTCACAGGACCGCGGTTGAGTGGCTCTGTGAGGCGTTTCTGTGTTAACCATTCCCGCTGCTGCAGGGGATTTCGATTCGGTGTTCGTACTGCTGCTGGTGCAAGTGGAGAACGTGTTTCCATTCCCGCTGCTGCAGGGGATTTCGATTCTTGCTCAACGCAACGGACGTCAACGGTGGCAAGAGTTTCCATTCCCGCTGCTGCAGGGGATTTCGATTCATTCCGGCACAGCGACGACTCCAACGGCAACCGTTTCCATTCCCGCTGCTGCAGGGGATTTCGATTCG
>RGDT01000363.1 GCA_009918525.1 Planctomycetia bacterium | reverse complement strand
TTGCGTTCACATAGGAGAATACATCATGTTGTTATAGGAAACGTATACCCTGTCTGTATCAGAGCTCAGTGTTTTGTTCTTGTAGCTGCGGTTACGCTGTTGAATGTTGCAGCATCGCAGTAGCGCCTGTGTGCCGGTCAGCGCTCGGCCCTGGACGCGCCCGTTTTTGGGCGCATTCAAGGCAAAAAACTGGCGCATTCAATGCCAAAACTAACCGCGTTCTAGGCCAAAAGAAGCGATCGTTTTCAACGAAAGCGAAGCATGCACAGGCAACGGTCAAGACCGGTGCCGCCCGGGTGGTCAAGCCAACCCTTCCGGTCCCCAACTGCCGCCCGGGTGGTCAAGCCAACCCTGCCGGTCCGTCCACACGTGTCCACAAAGACACCGCTCTCTCCAACCACGTCTTGCCTTCGTCTTGCCGCCAGTGCCTGCAATTGGTACATAGCCCGCCACACGTTTTACGATTCCAAAAGACAGCGCACATGTGGTTCGTATTTGCAGCAGCTTCCCAACCATTTTGCTCCAAGATGTAGCTAACAATTGCAGCACACGCAACGCTGCGCTTCTCGCCGGCCCTGCAAAAGAAACTGAAATGAAAAGCGCGGCCTGCGTCACCTTCTGTCATCACTGCGCAAATCCTTGTCTTCGCGGCGCGGAGCCATGCCAGGAACATCTTGTGTGTGACCACTTCTTTCAGTATGAGGTGATGGGTCCCGATGTGGTTGCGGGTCGCAGCATGATCGGCCGGGTCGTAAAAAACACGGCAATCAAACACCAAGTCCGGACGGATCCCCGAAGCCTGCAGCACCGCTCTTTGGCAAACGTCGTCAGGCACCGGGCGGGGGGCCCCCCCCTTCCAAGACTCCGTAATGTCGTACATTCGCTTCACGTCTATATGGCGTCGGTTCCCATGGCACATGTACAATTTTTCACACCCGAAGGTGCTCAAGGCGAACTTGTGCTTCACGCCAGTGCGCTCAGAGTGAGGGGCTGGCGCTGACGCTGTCATGCCCTCGGGTCTGCCTTGTGACGAACTCGCGGCGCCGGTCGAGCCAGAGGCGCGGTGGGCGCTGGTCAAGCCAAGCGTTCCCTGCACCGTTGGCGCGACCAGAGTTGCAGCGCCCGGAGCTGGCGCGACCGGAGCTGGCGCGACCAGAGTCGGAGCGACCGGAGCTGGCGCGACTGGTGCGCACTGCTCTGGTTCTGAATCACCACCCCAATCTGGTAATTCTGTTGCATGGGGGGCGAGTAGCTCCTGTACCGGCAAGCCGATGGTCTCTGCGCCCTTGTTGGCAATCAAGTCATTGTTTTTCTTGGCGGTCCACATCTTCTCCCGGTTCATGGCATCCATCTGATGAAAAGTCAAATGCCGAAACTTTGGATCGATGTTGAGCATCTTGGCCTTTACACAGTCCTTCGCTGAAGCGCCGATGACATTCTTGACCGCGTAGCCGACAAGTGTGCCATCGTCCCGGATTGTCAGCGCTTTACCGAACATCTGCGCGGCAAGTTTGATCTCATTGTCCTGATTCCCTACAGGAAGCCTGTCTTCATTGTATCCGCCGATTTTGTAGAATGTGTCCGAGGTCAGCAAAATCCGACCATTGGTACCGTTGCTCGTATGCGCAGTGTAGTGCACGACAGATACAGCACTGTCCAGAGCAGGAATGGCTTTGTGAAGCACATGCTCTACGAACCCAACGTTGATGACATTGTCACAATCAAGGCAACACAATGCAAAAAAATCGCGCGGATGGGGTGCGCAATGTGCTGCGTTCTTGGCAACAGACGAATGCCAATAAGGCAGGCCGTCGCATCTGAAAAAACGCAAATGCCTCGCCGCAATAACATCTAAGAAATTGTCGAAGATGAACGTTTGCATGTCATCTTCATAACGCTCCGAAAAATCGACGACAAACCATGTGATCCATTTGCGGTACTTCCAAGTAAGTGCCAAATTGATTGCAAGCACACTCCTGAGCTGAGCGTGTCTTTTGAGATGCGTCACACAAAATGCAACTCTTTTCTCATGATTCGGAGGGTTGTAGGTCGTGTGCAAGTCGATCGGCGGCAACTGCGGTTCAATTGCCGTCAAGTCCCTCAATGCAACGGCACCTCGCGACAAGATCGAGTCGTCGACATGTGTTTCGCTCGCCGATGCCACCCCGGCACTCGCCGATTTTTCCGTTTTTTCCGACCGGGTCAAGCCACGGCCGCCCACCTCACCGCTGAGCTTGGTCTGCGGGACGTCTGGCTCTGGCTTGTCGCGAGTGCCGGCGTCGGCTGTTGGAGCGGACTGCACAAGCTCGACAGGTTGACGGTTGCTGCGTCGCTGCGTCTGCTCAGACTGTGAACGCAAAGTGAGGGGCCCCGCGCTTGGGAGCTGTGCTTGCTCCATCACGATTCCACCCACGATGTGCTCCACGATTGTGGCGTTCTCGGCCAGTTGCTGGTGAGGCGCTGTGATCTTTTGGTCGTCAATATCTGGGAAGTCCCAGAACATTGCTTTCAGCACTTCTTCCAACACTTGCGTTCCTTGCTGGCCCATGGCCGTCAACGTGTAGATCGGCTCGCTACTCCAACGGCGTTTAGCTCGCCAGGACACTTTGCATCCAAACTCCGTTGCCAAGGCTTTCATGGAATCCCACCAACCGGCTGGCATGTCGTGCATGTTGATGGGGATGTCGACCATGAAAACATGTTCCGGGAGGAACATGGGTTCGCCATGCTGTTTTCCTTTTTGCGATCGGCGACCTCCTTTCCACTGGGCGCCAGGGTCAAGCCACTGGTCGCCATATCCATGCTGCCACTCGCGCTGCTGGTGGCCATAGTCCTGCCAATCGTGAGACCCCCACCAGTCCTGCCAGCCCCACCAAGGATCGCCAGAACCTTGTGCCATCGGCGCTCGTGCGGGGCCACGGATGAGATCTCAAGCTCGATACAAAGGATTCGCATGTCACACGAAATGGATACAACACACCAATTCAAATGTACATGTGATGGCAACGGCTCAACATGTGGATCCTGACATGTGTGCATGCGCGCGCAGGTGTGTGTGTGTGTGTGTGTTTGCGTGCGTGCGTGCGTGTGTGTGCTGCGAAACAGAAAATGCAGCCTTGTGACACAGAAAAAAAAGCCTGGGAAATCTGAAAATAAAAAGTGTCCCTGAAAACCACCAAGTAATGGCGCGCCTTGCGATGCGCTTCTGTGGCAGGCAGGGCTCCGCATGCTCTGTATAGAC
>RGDT01000362.1 GCA_009918525.1 Planctomycetia bacterium | reverse complement strand
TGCTTCCATGCTGAAACAACTTTGTCATTCATCGCATTTTTCCCCAATTACCGAGAAGTAATATGTGGAATCTCATCTGCCCCTTCGACCTATTCCGTTGGGGGAAGATGACTTGGCCCGGCCAACGGGTGCCGATAGAATCTGACGCCTAGGTATTGTATGCCTGGGGATCACCGATTGAGGAGGTGACGATCCATGACGAGGCCTCTCTGGGCGCTGGCCGTTCTGGCGGTCTGGACGGCGACTGCTCCGGCGCAAGGCTGGGCCGAGAAGATGTTCCCCAAAGGGCTGACGCACGATTTCGGCAGCCAACCTCGTGGAGCACAAACGACCCACTCCTTTGTGATTACCAATCCATACGCCGTTACAATGGATATCACAGAGGTAAAAAGCGGGTGCGGTTGTGTGACCGCCTACGCCAGCAAGCGCACCCTCGCGCCGCGAGAAAGTGGGACCATCGAAGTACGCATGGACGGCACCCGCTATGTCGGGGCTAAATCGGTCGGCGTACGCGTTACAGTTGGCCCCAAGTATATCTCTAGTGCCGAGTTGCGTGTGAGTGCTTTCGGCCGTACCGATGTCGTGTTCAATCCAGGCCAAATTGCCTTTGGAGTGGTCGGAGCCGGTGACACACCGACGAAAACGGTCGATGTGGAATATGTCGGCCCGCTGGATTGGAAAATCAACGAAGTAATTGCTCGCGATGTTCCCTACTTAGTGGAAATGCGGGAAAGCTTCCGCCGCCCTGGCCAGGTCGGCTACCGGATGACCGTCACGCTCAAGAAAGATGCGCCGATCGGGCCGCTGAAACATGAGTTGATCCTACGTACTAACGATCCGGCGACACCGAACGTCACGGTATTGGTCGAAGGACAGGTTCAATCATCGCTGTCGGTGACCCCTTCCAGCCTAAGCCTGGGCGTCATCAAGCCCCTGTACTACTCCTTTTACCATCACGGAAGTCAAAGGCGACGCTCCTGGAGTGGAATTAGTTGGCCCCCTACCGGACAAGGCAGCTGATCTGCAATTCTTAACCCTTCGAATTCAGATGGATGCTGTAGGCTCGTTCCGACGTCAAGTTACGATCAAGACATCAGCACAGGAAATGCCCCTGACTCTGGACATTGACGGGCTGACGGTGAAATAAGCCAAGTCGGTAAATCACGGTTGTCGGTTTTCTGTCCCCGTCTTAACCTCCTAAGGTGGCTAAGACGGGGATTGCCTTTTGGTGGGTTGAGTCTGCTCCTTGGTTCAGCGGTTGGTAGAATAGGATAGGAGGACACCATGATCGTCGTCATGAAGGAACGCGCCGCTCGTCATCTCATCGAGACGGTGATCGCCAAAATCGAACAACTCGGATTACGTAGCCACGTCGTTGAAGGCACTGAACTGACTGTCGTTGCCGCACTTGGTGAGAAGCGCGACGGCGCACGCCAAGCACTGGAGACACTGGAAGGGGTAGAAAAAGTGGTCCCTATCCTTGCTCCTTACAAAATGGCCTCAACCGAGGTGAAGAAGCAACCCACCGTTGTCCGCGCTCGCGACCTGATCGTAGGCGGCGGGCATGTCGGCGTTATCGCCGGCCCCTGTTCGGTCGAGAGTCGTGAGCAACTACTATTGCTGGCACGATTGGTACGCGATAGCGGCGCGACCGGCTTGCGCGGTGGTGCATTCAAGCCACGCACCAGTCCTTACAGTTTCCGTGGTATGGGCGAATCCGGGTTGGAACTGCTTGCCGAAGCACGCGAAGCTACCGGCCTGGCCATCGTCACCGAAGTGATGGCCACCGAACAGGTCGGCTTAGTCGCCAAATACACCGATGTGATGCAGATCGGCGCACGCAACATGCAAAACTATCCGCTACTAGAAGCAGTCGGCGAAGCTGGTAAACCTGTGTTGTTGAAGCGCGGCCCTTCGGCAACGATGGATGAGTTCTTGCTAGCGGCGGAATACATCCTGAAGACAGGTAATCCCAACGTCATTTTATGCGAGCGGGGGATTCGTACCTTCGAGGATCACGTACGGTTCACGCTACCGCTTGCGAGTGTACCGTATCTGAAGCAAAAGACGCACTTGCCCGTGTTGGTTGATCCGAGTCACGGTACGGGAAAGGCCAACCTAGTCGCGCCGATGGCGCGAGCGGCTGTCGCGGCCGGAACGGATGGTTTGATGGTGGAGATACACCCCGAACCGGATCGAGCCTTATCCGATGGGTTCCAGGCACTCACACCGGATGCCTACAACCGCATGGTGACTGAATGTAGACAAGTGGCAATGGTGTTGGGGTTTAAGCTGTGAGCCGAACTAGTGATTGGCTGTATTAATACGCCGACGACGCTAGTCGGTTGGTTGCATTGGTGGTAGAAAACCAGACGACTGGTGCCGGTGTATCATCGCGTCTATAACGGCGTGATGCGACGTCATTCGTTAAGAGGAGTTTCTCATGCGTTCGATGTTCTGCGGCGTTCTGGCATTGGCCTTGCTCACCAGCACGGTCCGAGCCGATGACAAAGATGGCTGGGTGTCGTTGTTCAACGGCAAAGACCTAACCGGGTGGAAAACACACCCCAAGAGTCCGGGGAAATGGAAGGTCGAAGACGGCGCGATCGTCGGTACCGGCAACGCGAGCCATCTCTTCACCGAGAAAGGCGATTACCGTAACTTCCGCTTCCGCATGGAAATTATGATCAACGACAAAGGCAACAGCGGCCAATACTTTCGCACGCAGTTTGGGCCTGGCTTCCCGATGGGTTGGGAAGCGCAGATCAACGCTACCCACGGCGACCCTGTCAAGACGGGCAGTCTGTATCCCGATGGACGACAAAAAGACCTCAAGGAAGTTAAAGAAATCCGTATTCTCAAGGCGTTGCACAAACCGAACGAGTGGTTTACACAAGAGGTTGAGTGCATTGGGCCGAAGATCACAATTTACGTCAACGGAACCAAAACGGTCGAATGGACGGATCCAATGGAACGGTTTAAGACGGGTCATTTCGCAATTCAGCAGCACGACCCCGGTTCCGTGGTGAAGGTTCGTAAAGTCGAGGTTAAGGTGTTGCCAGAATCGAAGTAACGGCATCAGCGGGTTGCGAGGCGAACACCGAGAATCGCGCCGATCAAAAGGCCCATTAACGCGCCAATCATCAGCCCATCGGCACCGCCCAGCACGAAGCCCGCGATGACACCTACGATGCCGCCGCCGGAGAGACTTAAGACGGCGGCTTTTTCACGTGTGCCCAATTCTTGAGAAATCAGGCCGAAAACGGTAGCCATCACGACCAGAGCGAGTCCGCATCCGAA
>RGDT01000361.1 GCA_009918525.1 Planctomycetia bacterium | reverse complement strand
ATTCCAGCTTCATCAAAGACAGCAAGGGCTTCTGCTGTTGCACCTTTCAGGCTAGTAACTTTTTCACGCAGTCGAGTTGGTGTATCTCCTGATTCATCAAGAAGCGCTGCAGCCCCCACAATTGTTTGAATTGTTAGAGTTGTTGCATCTTTGCGTGAGAGCCCCATTGCAACAGCGCCATCGACCATGGCTTCAACAAATCTAAAGAAATATGCAGGTCCAGATCCACTTGTTCCGGTCAGCGCATTCTGTAACTCTTCTGGAATTTCAATCGCCTTCCCTGTTGCTGCAAGAAGTGATTGCACAAACTTCTTCTGTGCATCCGTGACTCCAGAGCTGAGTGAATAGCCTGCCATTCCCTTACCAATCAGCGTTGGCGTATTGGGCATCACACGAATGAGACGAGTATCGCTACCCAGGTCCGCTGCCAGTCGTCCTAATGTCACACCAGCGGCTACACTCACGACAAGAGGACGGCACCGGGCAATTTCGTCACGAACTTCCCCGCAGACCCCAGCCATCATTTGTGGTTTGACGGCTAAGACTAAAAGATCGCATACCGCAACAACAGATCGATTATCCGGTGTAGCAGGCAAGCGAAACGCATCGCGTGCGTCGGAGGATGGATCGGACGCTAAAACAGAATCTGCCACGACAATTCCAGCGTTGACCCAGGCTCGGGCCAAAGCGGATGCCATTCGTCCCGCGCCCAAGAAACCGATCCGTAAGCCAGTGCCGGTCATGAGATACGTCCGTTAAAAGATAAAAGATTATTCTACATCGGTGGCAGATCGGTTCAAGAGATCGGACCCGGTGCCTTTCCTCGATTATCACTTCGACTTGATTCTCTTCCCCCTATTCGGTTCTGATGGGCTGATTAGTAATTCTTGCCAGGGATGGCCCAGATATGATCGACCGCCGCAGCCAAGTGCAGAGCTTCGGCTTTTTTCTCTCGGACCTAACACTCACTGCCGTCATCTGGCTTACAGCCTATTACGTCCGTTTCCGGGCTGGCTGGTTTGCCTGGGAAGGCGATATTCCCCCGTTTTACTGGTGTTGGAGGCAACTTCCGTTGCTTCTTCTCCTGTCGGTGTTCGCTTTTCGCCACGCGGGAATGTACCAGATTGGCCGTTTGCGGCGTTTCCGGGAGGAAGTGCTGGCCGTCTCCAAGGGGGCGGTCTTGTTATGTCTGTTTCTGCTTTCGGCCCTTTTCTTCCTACAAGACCCCTATGAGTCTCGCGGCAATTTTCTTCTGTTTGGTTTTGGTACTTTCGTCAGCGTGCTGGCCGTTAGGCGAATCGGCTGGACTGTGCTTCGTCGTTTACGTGCTCACGGGATCAATCGTACGCAAGCTCTCATTGTCGGCACCGGCCGTGCGGCGCGGCGACTTGCTAAAACGCTTCGCCGGTTGCGTTGGTTGGGGATCGTGAACGCGGGATTTATTGAAGACCGGCGAGGGCCGCTCTGTGACGATTTGCCAATTCTGGGGAATTTCGACGATCTACCCAAACTCATCGATGAGAAACAGGTTTCGCACGTTTTCATTGCCTTGCCGTTTAAGCGATACGAGGACGTTCGTCGTGTCTTTGGTATTTTGTCACGGACCAATGCCGAGGTACGTCTCGTGCCCGATGTGCCGAGCATGGCCGGACTATCGCTGACCACGACTCAACTGGACGGTACAACAATCGTTGGTTTGCGCGAAAGTCAACATTTCGGAATCAATGTTGTTGTCAAGCGCGTCATGGACATCCTTTTAGCGATGGTCGCCCTGTGCGTGTTCGGGCCGGTCATGGCCCTCATTGCGCTGATTATCAAGTTCACCAGTCACGGACCCATTCTGTTCCGACAGACACGATGCGGACTGAACGGCAAGACGTTTGAAATGCTCAAATTCCGCTCGATGCGCATCGATGCCGAGCAACAAACCGGCGCGGTGTGGGCCAGAAAAAACGACGACCGGCGAACCTGGATCGGACGAATCATCCGTCCGACCAGTCTGGACGAGCTGCCACAGCTATTCAATGTGCTGTGGGGAGAGATGAGCTTGGTCGGGCCGCGTCCGGAACGTCCAGAATTCATCGCGGGATTTGCAAAGTCGATTCCGTTCTATATGGCGCGGCACGGTATGAAAGCTGGGATGACAGGTTGGGCACAAGTAAACGGGTGGCGTGGCAATACATCGCTACGGAAGCGGGTGCAGTATGATTTGCATTACATCACCCACTGGACGCCGTGGTTCGACATTCGGATACTCTGGCTGACTGTTTTTCGGGGATTTGTCGATAAAAATGCGTATTGACCTACGACAGAAAGGTTGGTTTTTTGCACTTCAATACAAGAAACTAAACCGCAATTATGCCAAGAAGGCAGAACATGAACCGCGGAGGGCGCAGAGACACGCAAAAGAAAATCGTTTTTCTTTTGCGTCTTGACGCTTCAGTTTGTTCGCTTTCCCTCCAGCAAAGCACGAACACCGCGGGCTGTTCGTTGTCGTAGCATTTGGGGTCGAAGGTCGGCGATTTCCCCAGGTTTTATCCCCGTTAGTGCGGCACGGGTCGTGGCGTACTGCGGCACAGCTACACTCAATGAATCCACTTCCAGGGCGACCAGAGCTAATGCTCCCAAAGGATCGGCCGCAATCTCGCCACACACGGAGACTGGCTTTCGAGCCTGATGGGCATCGCTCACTGTTGAGTGAATGAGCCTTAACATGCCGGGATGGAGACTGTCGAGTTGACCGGAGGCGATCGGGTCATCACGATCCATTCCCATTGAGGCAGCGGTTAGATCGTTTGTTCCCAACGCAAAAAAGTCCACTTGTTCGGCCCACGTTCCAACCATCGGAACGGCAGCAGGTACCTCGATCATCACACCGACAGGGACATTCGGGACATGATCAAGCCCTTCGCGTACCAGTGCTTCTTTGGCCCAAGCTAGGGTTTCCAGGACAAAATCTAGAACTTCGCTTCGAGTTACCAGTGGGATGAGTATCCGGGCCGGCCCTTCCGTCGCCGCTCGCAAAATTGCTCGCACTTGTTCACGGAACAACTGTTGCAGAGGGTGCGAGGTTAATACGATTCGCCAATCGAACGGGCGCGTTGTGCTGGAACCCAGTTGAGCGTAACTGGCTAACTTATCCGGTCGAAGGTCAAAGGTACGAATCGTCACCGGTCTACCACCCATGAGATTGAGTAGCTTGCGGTAGATCGTGACCTGTTCTTCCTCGGTCGGTAATGTGCGGCGAGCAAGAAATAAGAACTCGCTACGATACAAACCCACTCCCAAGGCTCCTTGCTT
>RGDT01000037.1 GCA_009918525.1 Planctomycetia bacterium | reverse complement strand
GCGTTGGCCGCTGCTGATGCTGCCATTCGCGAATCGAGCAAGGAGCAAATGCTGTCGGCTCGAAAACTGCGCGTTTACATGCTCTGTGAAACAGGTGAAGGGGAGAAGGCACTTGAGGAGTGCCGGTCCCTGGTGAAGGAGTATAATTACGGCAGTGATTTGCGTGAGGCTCGTTTGGCTTTATCGCGAACCTATCAGACCCTGGGGCGTCATGAAGAGTCTGAGGCGGAGTTAGAGCGAATACTTGAAATCTACGCTGATGACGCAACGGTGAATAACGATCTGGGCTATGCCCTGGCTGACCGGAACAAAGACCTGGATCGCGCTGAAAAGTTGATTCGCAAAGCTATCGATCTTGATCGGAAGGAACGAGCATCAGGAACGGCCCTGGATGTAGACGCAGGAGAAGACAACGCCGCCTTCGTTGATAGCTTGGGATGGGTTCTATTTCGAAGAGGGAAATTGGAAGAGGCACGAACCGAGTTAGAAAAAGCAGCCCGTCTAAAGCAAGGGGAAGACCCTGTAATCTGGGATCACTTGGGAGATGTTTACTATCGGCTCAAACAGACTGAGAAAGCCCGAGAATCATGGGCGAAGGCGTTGAAGATGTATGAAATGGGGGTACGTACCCCAACCGATCCACGGGCGAAGGACATTAGGGATAAATTGCGGGCGGTCGCGCCCTGAACATTTAGATGAGGGACGGAGCATGGCGGGCCATTCCCATTGGGCCAATATCCAACATAAAAAGGGAATCACGGACGCGAAGCGCGGCCGATTGTGGAGCAAACTTAGTCGGGCAATCATCATCGCCGCCCGAAATGGAGGCGGCGACCCCGTGATGAATCTGAAACTGCGTTATGCCATCGACAAGGCTCGCGCGGTTTCTATGCCCAAGGATAACATCGAACGCGCTATCAAGCGCGGTATCGGTGAAACCGATGGGCAGACTTTTGATGAGATTAACTATGAAGGGTTTGGTCCTGCCGGAATCGCTATCTTGGTGGATATACTAACCGACAACCGGGCACGCACGAACGGCGAAGTACGCAAAATCTTCGAGCGAGGCGGCGGTAACATGGGCGGTGCAGGTTGCGTTGGCTATCTCTTCGAGCGCAAAGGCATCATTACAATCGATGCGTCGCTCGCAGATGAGGACGCCTTGCTTGACATGATCTTAGACGCCGGAGCCGAGGACTTGCGTCGGGTCGATGGAGTGTTCGAGATCCGTTGCGAGCCGGGCGATTTTTCAGCCGTTCAAGAAGCGTTGGCCAAGGGGAAAATCGTTCCGAACAGCGCCGACGTAACCAGCCTGGCCAAAACCACTGTGGATGCCCCTGATATTGAAACGGCCTTGAAAGTACTAAAACTCGTGGAGAACATCGACGACCACGACGATGTGCAAAACGTTTACCACAACATGAATATGACTGATGAGATCATCGCAGCCGCGTCAAAGTGATGCAAGAGGGGGAAGCACCTTCCCCCTGTCGCCTATCCAGAGATCTAGCGGCCCTGATTATCCCGCATCGCGAGTAAACCGGCCAAAAAATGCACCGGATCACCCTGGTCTTTAGCCGTCTCGGCCATAGAGCTGTAATCGCCAAGACGCTGACAAAGTTCGTTGAGATTGGGACACGACAAAGGTCGCCCATCGGTTCGGGCGAGGTATTTCCGTGAAACCTCGATGGCGTCCTTCCCGCGTCCAAGTTTGAGCAGCAAGTTGACTAGGACTTCTGCCGGATAGGTACCCATCTCTTCGGGATCCGTCGTATCGAGCTTGTTACGGAAGTAAGCTATACCCTCGTCAACATTATGACCGGCAACAATGTCGAGATAGGTCTTGTAGTCCGAGTAGCCTTTTTCGAACGGAAGGTCGTCCTGTCCAAGGAACCGACTGGAGAGTTTGGAGCCGTAAAGGCACAACTCACGGGCCAAATCGAGTTCGGGGCAATGCGTCAGGTGCATACTCATCTGAACGATGCTCGAAAGATGTGATGTGTCGATGTGGTAGGTGTCGTCGGCGAACAACCAGTCGCGTCCCTCTATGAGACGGGCCAAGGTGCCAGTAGTTTCTGGATTTATTTCGGACGTTTCGGACCTCTCAGCCATTGCGGAAGCGATGTTGGTGCATAGGTCGCGATACAAGGTACAAATGAGTGCTTTGATGCAGTATTGGCGTTGGTCATCATTGAGCGATTCGGCACCACTGAGCGTGGTGATGGCACTGCAAGTGCCGTAATTTTTCAGGATGAGATCAAACCCTTTCTTAGGGTCGAGTCCTTCATAGAGGGCAAGCTGGATGAGACTTTGAATATCTTCACCTTCATCCGGTTGATAAGCTGCCAGGGCGGCTCGAACTGGCTCCGGTTCCTCTATCATCCGAAAATAGGTCCAGGCGGCTGCGATTTGGCCTTCCTTGAGCAGCGTACCACCGACCTCACGTGCCGCAGCGCGAATACCTTCTTCGTATGAGGCATGGCTAGAGATGGGCAACGAACTAGCAGGGGCCGTCGGAATGGGCAGTACGCCGAGTTCATGGCGTTTCTTCAGCAGCAGAGCGTAAAACAGAAGGTGATGATCATTGCTACCGCGCAGAGATTGACACAGAAGCTCGATGGCCGAACTTGGCCCTTGCGCGTCCAGGGTAGCCTGTATCTGCTCAAACACGTTGGAATTCATGGTGAGTCAATTCTTGCTGAAATGAAGTTTCGTTGACGCTGCCAGTCCGAGCGGATCACGGAGAAAACGCCGACGGCAAGCGGGACAAAGATCGTAACGCTTTCGGGTGTAGGAAGAATCGCAGAGAGATTCTTCGCCCCCTGGTTGTTGTTGGAGCAGCTCGCTAACCGCTTCGAGGTGGTCTTCATCGAGGTCGTCCTCGGTTAAATCCGAAGGTTCGTTCGCGATGTAAACTTCCAGCTTGAGGACGTGATGATCGACGCCCTTATCGATTTCCTTACCGCAACTATCGCACGTTACCCGGAGCATGCTGCTCTCTCCACCTATGCTATCAAATTACTCTAACCAACCGTCGCGGTTTTCATCGATGGTGTCAAGCGGAAAAGCCGTTGGTTTCGCGCCGACTGGACCAATCCACACGGGTAGAGACAATTACTTTACCTAGAATCACACTAGAAGTCAGGGGGAAAGGCAATGCTCGACGCGGTGATCCGGCAAGAATTGCTGCTGGGTGGTCGTCGATTCAGCGTACAGTTAATGCGCTGGTTCTACGCCTTCTGGCTCGTAGCTCAGGTTCTCGGATTCGCCCTTCTCTTTGAGTTTGAGCTACTGAATCGGTTAGGTAACATGAAATGGATCAGCCCCACGAATCGATCGAGCCTTCCGGAAATCATCAGTCTGCGTTTTTGTGACACTTTCATCGTTCAACAGATGCTGCTGTTACTGCTGCTTACTCCTGCGTTGACTGCCGGGGCGATCACCGATGAAAAGCGCAAAGGCACTCTAGAACACCTTTTGTTGACGGAATTGGATGCCTGGCATCTGATCCTTGGCAAACTGCTAGGACGCTTAGCAAAAGTGATGCAGGTGATGGTGGCCGGCTTACCGGTTTTCGCTGTCATGGCAGGCTTTGCAGGAGTGCGTCCAATTTCACTGGTGATGGTGTTGGTCAGTTTAATCATCCCGTTAATCGGAATCGCCAGCCTGGCTCTGCTTGCCTCGGTGTGGTTTAGGCAGACCCGCGATGCTATTCTCACGCTCTACTTAGGCCTAATCGTGGCCGCTCTCTTGGTGCTAAAACTGGGTGGACCACTTCGCTACTTGAATCCGCTCTACAACCTCAACCCGGCCTGGGGCCCATCGTGGATTTTGAACCATCCCGAAGCATGGCGGCGAATAACCGCCGGAGCCATCGCCTGGGGATTGATCGCCATGACATCGTTGACATTGGCTATACGCCATTTACGGAGCAGGTATCTCAACGGATTGTCTGCCCAAGTACCAAGAAAGTTACAATGGATGAGTGAAGATCGAGAACCTATCGAGAATGACCCCATTTTTTGGCGAGAACGGCATATTGAGGGATTGGCTCCGAATCCTACCCTGAGACGTATTCCTCAGTGGTTGATGATCGCACTGCTTGCCCTGCTATCAACCACCAGTTCCCTGATGATCTTGTACCGATCCTTGACCGGTTCTTTTAACGACCTTGCTCGTGCCTTGCTGCAACTAGACATCGTCGGCGTATCTTCACTTATGCCGCAGGCATCGTCGGGGTTTCTCTTTCAAGGAATCGTTGGCATGTTGGTTGGTGGATTAATTGTCGGGATTCGCTGCTCTGGTGCGTTCATTGCCGAACGAGAAAAGCACACCTGGGATGCGATTCTACTGACCCCTCTCACAGCCAGAGAGATCGTTTCGGCCAAGCTTTGGGGGATCTTGGGGGCGAGTTACTGGTATTTCGTAGCCTATGCTGCGCCTGCCATCGCCTTGAGTACACTATCTGGTCCGTTGGGTTTTGCGTATACCCTGCTGTGGTTGGGAGCGACGGTTCTTGGGATGTATTTAATCGGCGCAACGGGGTTATGGTGCAGTGTTCACGCTACCAGTTCTTGGCGAAGCCTGCTGAACACCGTTCTCATTGGCTATCTGGGCGGGTTAGCCATTTACACGGTCACTTCACCGTTGATTCTGGTGCTAATGGGCTTGCTAGTGTTGGGGCTAATGCTGATCGACTGGATCGCTGGGACGAATCTGGCAAATCAGGGCTTCTCGGTTCATTTTTCCCGTCTGTTTGCTATCGCCTCTGCGATGCTTCTGGTAATCATTTTCTTCCTCATGGCCAAACTATTCCTGTTTCGCACACAACGGTACATCTCCGAACGAGAACGCACACGGCGGTGGTACAAAGATCCCAACAATCGTCCTAACATTCGAAGGCGGCTCTGAGCGCATTTTGTTGAGAAAGATGTACAACTTTGCCGCGCGTACGTGCAATTTTTACACGGTGTGGCGGTTGGACGACGACGCGAGTTCCGATCGGAAAATCAATAAACTGCTGAAAAATATAGATTTACAACTGAATATACATTTTCTTTTATATTTGGCACGCTGTCTGCATAGTAAGAAAGCGTTGACGCCATACGCCATGAAGGCGATTGCGATAACACTTTTGTTCATTAACCATCTGCTGGCCACCCTTCCGCCCAGGGTTAGCCGTTGTAGAGTTGGCCCGAGACGGTGACCGACTCTCCGGTTGTGGCCTCACACCAAAACTCTCATCTAATCTCCTTCCCCCCCGAGCCGGCGACAGGTGTCGCCGGCCTCTTTCATTAATAGGGTTGATACTTCACAAGTTCTCAATCTCGATCAAGTTGCGTAGATATGGGAAGTGGTCGCTGTGATGGCTCAAGTTACCTTAGTATCGGTGGAACCGTCACGACCGTCATGCTGCATATATGCGGAAGGCGGGGCAATCCGCAAAGCTCAGGAAATCGGCGTTGAGATAATTGAGACGGGTTGAGGGGTCGATAACTGACTGTGTAGGGGCTGTGGTGAAATGGCGGAGCCACCAACCTCAGCAATCGAGCGCTCACCCGCTCGATCCGGCGGTTAGCCCAGGTGGGGCGACCCGGGACATTAGGTCCATACCGCTGAGACCCATCGGGTTACACTCCCAACGAGTCGAAGGAGGCGAGGTATGATGAACCGCAACGCGGCGACGCTCCTAGTCGCGGTAGCCAGCATGCTGGCGACTGTCGGCACCGTTCGCGCGTCGCACTGCGGGGCGGCCAGCTATTCGAGCTGTCCGCAACCGTGTTGTGACGCTCAGAGTTGTTACCCCAGTGCCCAATCGCAGATGAAGGTCTGCTATAAACTGGTGTACGACACGGTGATTGAAAAGAAGTGGGTCACCTGCTACCAGACGGTTCAGGAAACCGTTTACAAGCAAGTGACCAAAACGGCCTACCGTGACGAGACCAAAACCTGCTACAAGCCGTCCTACACGACAGCTTACAAAGACTGCTCGTACACGGTAAGCAAGCCGGTCTGCCGCACGGCGTACAAGGAAGTCTGCGAGACGGTTTGCAAACCAGTCTGCGAAACACACTACAAGCAGTGCACATACACAACCTGCAAGAAGGTTCCTGTCACCTGCGAGAAGGTTGTTTCGTACACAGTATGCAAGCCGGTGTGCGAGGTACATTGCCACAAGGCGTGTCACCAGGTTAAGCGTACGATCTGTGAACAGCATGTGAAGGAATGCTGCTACACCGTGTCTACGCCGATCTGCGAAACGCACTACAAGGACGTATGCTGCACTGTCTGCAAACCGGTGTGCGAGACTCACTACAAGGACGTCTGCTGCACGAAGTACCGCGATGTTTGCGAGTCGGGTGTTCGTGATGTATGCAAAACGGTATGCAAGCCGGTCACGACGACCCAATGCGTGACCCGTTGCATCCGCGAGCAGGTCCCCGAAACCTACTGCGTCCCGGGCCGCACGACGACCCAATGGGTCCGTACTGCAGACGAATGCAACTTCGATCCGTGCACCTGCCAAACCTACACCAAGCGTGGACGCTGGCAGCGTGTGACGACGAAGTGCCCCGACGAGACCCGAGTCCGCCTCGTGTGGAAGAGTCGTCAAGTGGTCGAACAGGTTCCGGTCACGACCTATGTGAAGGAAACCGTAATCGAGAAGGTGCCTTACACCTGCGTCAAGAAGGTTCCCTACACCGAAGTGAACAAGGTGCCTTACACGGTCACCCGCATGGTACCTGAAACGGTAGTCAAAAAGGTTCCCTACACCGTCAAGCGAATCGAGACCACGGTTCACAAGCGGCAGGTTCCTTACACCGTGTCTCGCCTAGCCATCGGAGCATGGGTTGATGCTGCCGGTGTTGGTCATGCCACCGAAAGTGGTGACGGCTGTGGCACCGGTGCTTGCTGCGGCCCGACGGCTTCTGCTGCTCCTGCAAGCAGCACGCCTGCCCCGGCTAGCAGTGGCGCTCGTCGTTGGGTTGAAGGTGCGAACTACACTCGCACTTGGACGACGACCAGCACCAAGATGGTTCCGTCTACCGAGTATCGTAAGGTCTCGTACACCGAATTCCGTACGGAAACCGAGACCCACGTGAAGCAGATCCCGTACACGGTGACCAAGATGGTTCCTCACACGACCAAGAAGGTTGTTCCCTACACTGTGACCGAGAATGTCTGCGAAACGGTAGTCAAGAAGGTGCCTTACACCGTGTGCAACATGGTTCCATACACGGTATGCGTGAAGGTTCCCTACACCGTGACCGAATGCGTTCCCACCACGGTTTGCAAGACGGTCCCGATGAGCCACTGTGTCGAAACGCCCCGCACCATCTGCCGCCAAGTTCCGGTAGGTGTGGAACCGGTCTGCCCGCCGGCCCCGTGCCCCCCGGTTGCTTGCACGCCGAGCTGCACGGTAAGTGGTCCGACCGCTGGATGCCCCAGCGAATGCACCCCGGCTAAGGGTGGCTGGCTGAACCGCTTGTTCAAGAAGCGACTTGCCTGTGGCAGTGCTTGCGACTCTTGCAGCATCAGCACGAGCAAGGTTAGCCACTAAGATGTAACTAGCCCGATCGCCCTACCGGGGCGGATCTCTATTGTGAGATCCGCCCCGGTGGCTTTTTCCATAATTTGCGGAGTCCTATAATTCTGTAGGGAACTATCCGCCTTGGGGAACGCCATCATGTCCCGGTCTATGCTTCTCATCTGCCTTGGGCTTTTACCGTTGGGCTGCGAAACGAAACCACAATCTCCACCTATCTCCAAGAAGAAACTAGAAACGCCTAGTACATCCAAGAAAGTTGATGTAGGACCGAATATTTGGCTCGAAGTCTTGCCCGACGGTAAACGTCAAGTGATTATCTCTGCTGAGGTATGTCTGACGGAAGGGACTTTGGAGTTATTCTTGACGCGGAAAGGAACCAAAGAACACGAGGCAATTTTGGCAGCTGATGTAGACGCCCGCAAAATACACGAGGCATTAATACTGGCGGGGGCGACCGCAGGCGAGCCGGTTCGGTTCGCGCCGAAATTTCTGCCTCCAACCGGTACACGAATCGAAATTGACGTTACGTATCGAGTAAACGATGACGAAGTCAAAACACTTCGAGCCAACGAATGGATTCGCGAAAATGCTACGAAAGCTCCTCTCTCCAGCGACTGGGTCTTCGCGGGCAGCGTCTTGGCGGATGATCCGTTCAATCCCAACGCTCCCAAACGATACCTTGCTAACGAGGGTGACTTGATCGCCGTGGCTAATTTTGAAACAGCAATGCTCGATCTTCCCATAGAAAGTAGCAAGGCCGATAGCAGTCGCGGCTTCGAGGCGTGGACTGAAAAACTTCCACCGCGCGGGACCAAAGTTGCCGTGACGCTTAGGCCAATCATCGCTGCAAAAAAATGACCGGGAGACAAGGATGATTGCGGTACTATTCCTGTTGATGGCGGCTGAAGACTCGCTAGTCACCAAACTAGCCGAGGTGATGGATGGGCCAAGCTATCGCGGCGCACGTTGGGGGATACTGGTTGTTGAAGCCAATGGCGGCAAGGTCGTCTATGAACGAAACGCCAATCAGATGTTCGCTCCTGCCTCTGTCACGAAACTCTATTCGTGCGCGGCGGCGATGCTCGCGCTTGGGGCCGATCGTCGTTTCACGACCGCCGTATATAGCCGTGGTGATGATTTGATCCTGGTTCCGGGCGGGGATTTAACTCTCGGCGGACGCACTCTCCCTGACGGTAAACTTGCCTTCGTGGATGACGACCACACCTACGCTTCGGCTACGAGTGTCGGGACGGGGGTCACAGACACTAACCCGCTGGCTGGTTTGGAATACTTGGCAGAACGTATTGCACTAAAGTCTATCAAAGGCGAAGTCTTGATCGACGACCGACTATTCGAGCCAGGCCTGGGTAGTGGCAGTGGACCCAAGACACTTTCGCCGATCATCATAAACGACAACGTCGTGGATGTGATTGTTATGCCGGCTGCTATTTCTGGCCAACCGGCTACCTATCGAGTCCAACCCGAGACAGCATATGTCAGCATCGATGTGAAGGTGGAGACGGTTGAAAAAGGCAAACCGTTGTCCGTTCAGGTGACAGGCGACGGCCGCAAGTTCAGCGTGCGTGGAACGATCCCGGTGGGAGCAAAACCAGCGGTGCGAATTGCCCCGGTGGGGAATCCTTCAGGATTCGCGCGTGCATTGTTCATCGAGACATTGCGAAAGAAAGGCGTCAAGGTCGATGCCGACCCCTTAGCGAATCCTACGGCATCATTACCGGAGCAAGGCTGGGAAGCGAAGGCTGGTAAACCATTGGCAAGCTATGAATCTGCTCCTTTGAGCGAAGTTCTCAAGGTAACGCTCAAGGTCAGTCATAACCTCTACGCCAGCACGTTGCCACTATTGCTAAGGCAAGAAGGCAAGGCTGCCCCGCGAACCGTGGGAGCCGGACTCAAGATGCAAGGCCACATTTTGCGCAACTTAGGCGTCGATGTGGATCGAATCTCGCTGGAGAGCGGGGCCGGGGGTGGGAATGGTGATCGTGTATCTCCGCGTATCACGGTGCAGCTACTTCAAAAGCTCTACGCACACAAGGACTGGCGGACCTTCGAAGCGATGCTGCCGATCCTCGGCGTCGATGGAACGCTGGCGAGTGCGGTGGGTCCTACGAGTCAAGCCCGAGGTAAGGTAATGGGCAAAACCGGAACCTACACCGACGCCAACTTATTGCTCGGCAAACCTCACATTCGAGCGAAATCTTTAGCGGGTATCATGACAACGTCGAAAGGGACGAAACTGCTGTTCTGCGTGTTCGTGAACGATCTGGTACCGAGCCAAGAGCAGACTACCCAATCGGTCGGACGCACGATCGGTCGTCTGTGCGAGATTGTGTACGAAGAAGGGCCGTGAGAAGATGTTCCTTGACGCACCAACGCGGGACCCATAGCATCCTCTCCCTATGGGGGATGCCATGGCCCACGCCACACGAATGTCCGACAACGATACTGGCTTGCTTGTTATTGACCTGCAAGAAAAGCTATTGCCGCTCATTCCTGACCGAGACAGACTCGTCCGTGATGTGGTTTTTTTGCTCGACGCAGCATCCATATTGGGAATGACGGTAGTCGCTACGGAACAGTATCCCAAAGGGCTCGGCCCTACCGTTTCGCCACTCATCGAGCGATTGCCTCATCGACCGGCCAAAACCGTATTCAGTGCCTGCGCTACGTCGTCCGTCGTCGAGACTTTACACCGAGAGGCACGGCCGAAGGTCGTGTTGTGCGGCATTGAAGCTCACGTTTGTGTCCTGCAAACGGCACTGGATTTGCTGGCTCATGACTTTCGCGTCTATGTTGCTGCTGACGCCGTGGCATCGCGTTATGTTTCGGATTGTGAGATTGCCTTGCGACGTCTGGAACGTGAGGGAGTCATTCTGACGACCGTGGAAATGTGTGTATTCGAGTGGATCGCCGGGGCAACGCATCCCCGGTTCAAGGACATTAGCCGTCTCGTGCAAGAACGCATGAAGGCGATTTCGGAGAGTGGATCATGACCATACCGCCGCAACTAGACATCAAGCCTGTATTACTTCTCGGGCCGGGACCGAGCGATGCTCACCCAAATGTATTACGCGCAATGGCTACGCCTTTGCTCGGCCATCTCGATCCCCAGTTCTTGTCCTGCATGAACCAAGTACAGGACATGCTACGTGTCGTATTTCGCACAAAGAATGCACTGACCCTGCCAATAAGCGCAACGGGCATGGCCGGGATGGAAACGTGTCTTGTTAATCTATTAGAACCCGGCGACCGAATCATCGTCGCTACGGCCGGTTTCTTCAGTCGTCGGATGATCGAGGTAGCACAGCGGATAGGAGCCACTGTCACAGTCTTGGAGCAACCCTGGGGCGAGGTATTCGACCCGCAACAAATACGCGAAGCCATCGCCAAAGAACGACCCAAGGCTCTAGGAATCGTCCATGCCGAAACTTCAACGGGTGCCTTACAACCCCTGGAAGAAATTGGGGCCATCTGCCGGGAAACGGGCGTTCTGTTAATCGTGGATACCGTGACTTCCCTGGGGTGTGTCCCCGTCGAAATTGATGCCTGGGGTATCGACGCGGCGTATAGCTGCTCACAAAAGGGGCTATCATGTCCGCCGGGTTTGTCGCCGGTCACGTTTAGTCCGCGAGCGGTCGAGGCGATGGAGCGGCGTAAAACGCCGGAACAAAGCTGGTACTTTGACCTTACGTTAATCCGCAAATATTTGGGCAGCGACCGGACCTATCATCACACCGCGCCAATAAGTATGAATTTTGCCTTGCATGAGGGATTACGGTTGGTTTTGGAGGAGGGAGTGGAAAACCGCTGGACTCGCCATCAAAAGAATCACCACGCTCTGAAGGCTGGGCTGGGAGCCTTGGGCCTGGAGTACACCGCTAACCCCAAGCATCAGTTGCCGCAACTCAACGCCGTTCGCATTCCCGCCGGAGTGGACGACGTGGCGGGTCGCAAGATGATGTTACAGGAGTTCGGCATCGAGATCGGCGGTGGTCTGGGCGATTTCAAAGGTAAAGCGTGGCGAATCGGACTCATGGGCTACAACTCCCGTCCTTCCGTTGTGCTCTTGTGCTTGGCCGCGCTGGAGCAGGTGCTCACTCGCCTGGGCGTGAAGGTTGCTCCCGGTGCCGGTGTGGCGGCTGCAAATGCAGTTTACGCGAAACAATCATGACACCCAAGCTGACCGCTGATGGATACCTCGTCCTGGTTTGGATGGTGTGGGGCACGGCCAATCATCTACCGAAACCAGGCGATATCCAGCGGTGCTTCGCACCTAGTTTCTACTCCCATTTCAATTTCTCTGGCCGGTGAACCATATGTATCCTCAATCGCGACCGCGTCGCCTCCGTCATCATCCACTGGTTCGGGGGCTTGTTCGCGAGACGACACTCTGTCCCGATCATCTCATACTACCCCTTTTCGTGAAGCATGGTCGGGGACTCCGAAAGGAAATCGCGTCCATGCCTGGCAACTATCAACTAAGTGTTGACACACTCGTCGATGAAGTCGGCGATGCGTTGAGCTTAGGTATTCGGTCTTTCATCCTCTTTGGCATACCGACGCATAAAGACCCCGTCGGAGCGACGGCACTCGAAGAAGAGGGAATCGTTCAACAAGCGTTGCGCACACTGAAGCAAACCTATGGCGATCGCGCCCTTTTGATTACCGATGAATGCTTCTGCGAGTACACCGACCACGGTCATTGTGGCGTACTTAGTGAACGCACAGGGCGACTCGATCTGGACAATGACGCGACGCTGCCCAACTTGGCGGCACAATGTGTCAGCCATGCCCGAGCCGGAGCGGATATCGTTGCCCCCAGCGGAATGCTGGACGGCATGGTCGGAGCGATCCGTACCGGACTGGATACAGCCGGTTTCAATCATGTGCCTATCGTTAGTTACGCTGTCAAATATGCCAGCGGGTTCTACGGCCCGTTCCGCGATGCAGCAGAATCACCACCACAATTTGGCGACCGCACCACCTATCAAATGGACCCCGCCAACGCCGAGGAAGCAATACGTGAGGCGGAGCTAGATATTGCAGAAGGGGCTGACGTGTTAATGGTGAAGCCGGCGTTGTCCTATCTCGATATCATTCGCCGGGTCAAAGACCGTTTCGGTGTACCTGTGGCAGCGTACAACGTCAGCGGCGAGTTTGCGATGGTCAAGGCAGCAGCGGCAAAGGGATGGATCGACGAAAAGCGTGTCGCATTAGAGATACTGACCAGTATCAAGCGAGCTGGAGCGGACATGATCTTGACCTATCATGCTAAGGATGTAGCAGAATGGCTTGGTTGATCAAAAGTATAGAAGAAAAAAATTTATGGAAATTGAGTCACGAGATGAAAATTTATTTAAGGCCGTCGCCGCGAAATCAGAGCCAAAAAAAGTCAGTGACCGCTAACAAAGCGGAGGGGAAATATCAGATCCGGAAACGTCACTGACGGTAAATGGAACTAGGGCGTTGTTAACGCTGCCGGCTGGTTTCCCCGATAGTGTCACCAAGTCTTCCTGTACGATCGCTGACGACTGGTACAGCTTAGGTATGACACGCGACGACTAGGTTGATAAGTAGATCACTTGGGTAGGCAGAGGGGTATTACATACCTCTCCCTGCGCAGATTATTCCTTCGACGGGGGCTTCAGGTTGCGCTCAGCGACGGGTGGTGTTCCACGAGATTCTGAACGCAGTTTTTTCCTTGCCCGCGACAAAATCGGACCTATCGAATTGACAGGGATGTTTAGTTCGGTGCTTATCTCTTCGTAGGATCGTCCTTCAATATAATGCAACCGCACCACATCGCGCTCGCGACTGGGTAATTTCGAGAGCAGTCGTTCGACTTCTTCCAACCGTTCAATTCCACTGGCTGGCCCTTCATCCGTTGGTTCCGGCGTGTCGGCCGGCGGCTGAATTTCCCGAGCCGCTGCTCGTCGTGCTAGTTCATGAACGCCGATTCGCCTCGCGATCACTGTCAGATAGGTCGCCAAACTAGCATCGCCGCGAAACTGGCGTAGAACGGCATAGTCATTAGCGACTATCTGGGTCAGAATTTCTGAGGCCAAGTCTTCCGTGTCTTCAGGCTTCAAAACTATTGAACGCAAATGAGCCGTGTGTTGAATGACGTGATAGATCATTCCCAGAAACCGGTCAACGAAGTCGTTCCAGGCTCCCGGCTGCTTGGCCAGACAACGTTTGAGAAGATCACGGTCGAGTGGTGTCAGAGCCACAACACGTCCTCGGGTGGAGAGATGAGGCTTAGTATAATTTCAATTCTACGCATCGGGTAAAGCTCGTCCAAGTTTGTATCTTCCGAAATACGCAATGCCGATGTAGGCCGCGACCGCGCCGTCGGAAGATTCCAAGCTAATTTGCCGCGCACGACCGGCGGACATCCCGCGGCATCGTTCCTATCCTGATCTTATCGTCCCGAATCCTAAAACGGTGTCCCAAATGACTAACCCCGATCCCTGGTTTCAGTCTCTTTTCGCCGACCGAATTGGCGGCTCGAATTATGGCAAGGACACCAAGATCTACAAATTCGAGAAGATCAAACGCGCTAAGCGTGCCGCACTGGCGGCTCATCCCGAACGTCAACTTCTCGACTTCGGCATCGGCGAAAACGATGACATGGCTCCCGAAGCCGTCCGCGGCGTTCTCAAAGCGCAAGTCGATCGTGTCGAAAATCGCGGTTATGCCGATAACGGTATCGCTGCCTACAAAGAAGCCGCGTCCGAGTTCATGCAACGCCAATTCGGAGTTAAGCTCGACCCCATCACTGAAATCAACCACGCGATCGGGTCCAAGCCGGCCTATGCTATGCTACCGGCGGTATTCATTAATCCGGGCGATGTGACGCTCATGACTGTTCCGGGGTATCCCGTTGCCGGCACTCACACGCGCTACTACGGTGGTGAAGTCTATCCGCTTCCGCTTCGGGCCGAAAACGATTTTTATCCCGACCTGGCGGGGATCCCGGCCGACATCCGCAAGCGTGCGAAGTTATTGGTGATTAACTACCCGAATAGTCCAACGGGACAGACAGCAACAAAAGATTTTTATCGTCAGGTGATCGACTTTGCTCAAAGCAATCAGATTGTGATCGTGCAGGACGCCGCCCATATTCTTCTGTCATACGATGCACCGCCGCTGTCTTTCCTGCAGATCGACGGGGCCAAAGAAGTGGGCGTCGAGGTACACTCAATGTCCAAGGGTTTCAACATGATCGGCTGGCGGATGGGGTTTGTAGCTGGTCATCCAAAGATCGTCCAGGCGTTCGCGGATGTCAAAGACAACAGTGACTCTGGGCAGTTCATGGCGATTCAACACGCCTCCGCCGCCGCGTTGCGTCAGACGGACATCCCAATTCAGGTCCGCGAGAAGTACCGACGACGGCTTGCGAAACTCGTTCATGCGCTCAATGCAGTCGGGTTCGCTTGCACCATGCCAAAGGGAACTTATTTCCTATACGCTCGCTCGCCGAAATCGGGGGGTGGACGCAGCTTCGCCAACGCCGAGGAAGCGTCGCAATACCTAATCACTGAGCAGTCAGTATGCTGCGTTCCTTGGGACGACGCCGGTTCATTCTTGCGGTTCAGTGCCACCTACATGGCGCAAAATGAAGCGGAAGAAGACGCGCTTATGAAGGAGACAGTCGAGAGGTTAGGTAAGTTGAATCTGACCTTCTGATCGGAATGGCTGGACACGAGCTGGCTATCAACCTCGCCGTACAACCAGAGAATGATGCCGCGCCGTCGCTTACGCTTCCGGCTCTGTTTCAGAACACTCGGCTGTACTTTCAGAGCCGCAAACGTCAGTGACGGCTATTGTTGACGCACGTCGCTTACGCTTCCGGCTCTGTTTCAAAACACTCGGCTCTACTTTCAGAGCCGCAAACGTCAGTGACGGCTATTGCTGACGGTTGACGCACGTCACTAACGCTTCCGGCTCTGTTTCAGAACATCAACTCGAAACCAAAGGATAATCCTTGGACCCAGGCATCGTGATCGGCAAAACGAAACGCGGGTGTAACGATCGTGGAAGAAGAATTCGAGCTTCCGGAAGCTGTGCTGACCGTCAAAGTATTGGTGGTACTGCTCAGACCAGAACGAGCCATATGTCCTAAATACAAGCCATCATAACCTACCGTAACGCGAGCCCAGGGGGCGATCTGGCAACCGAGCTTTAGATTTAGTTCCGGGATGAAACTGTAGCGAGTTCGGTCGTGATCGCCTTGATCGGTAGGACCGACCAACAACCCACCCGTCGTCACTCGGCTGGCGGGCAACGGCCGTTCAGAATCGTTATTGATCAATACAGCGGAGCCACTTGTGTTTGCAGACTGGAAGTTCGGCCCAACAGCCAGTTTTAAGCGACCAGCGAGGAACATGCTGCCGAAATGAACCTCGCTATCGAAACCAATCTGCGCTCCGACGAAGTTGTTCCAGACTCGGACCTGGTCTACCGTCGAGAAAGTTAGATTGCGTGACAAGGTATCACTGGCAGGCGGCGTGACATCCGTAGGTTGCGTCAATGTGACATTGGAAGACGCTGTCAGTCGATCCGTAAAAGCTACATAACGGAAGCCAACCAGGGTACCAAAATCGGCCGCCCCAATTTTGAGCGTCGTAGAACGTACATTCAACTCAGTACCAAACAGCGAGTTAGACGACGTGAGCGACACGGTCGAGGCGGCATTTCTTGGGATAGTGACCGGATTGTTGCTTACCATCGTGGGGGTGCCATCGGTAATAACAATCGTACTACCACCCGCTGCTGGATTCACCCGATCCGAACCCGCACAGATGACGAATATCTGGTCGTTTACGCCGGTGTTCAACAAAACGGAAGAAGGACTGGCAGCGTTTGATACACTGCGATTGTCGATCCCTCTCGCCATAATGATTGTTTGGGACTCAATGCCGATACCGTGGTTGTCATCGCACCAATAACCGAGGGTCAACCTCGTGCCATTGACGAAACCAGGGTCGGTACTTGAAGGGCCGCCGAAAGAAGCCTTGGTGACAACTGAAATAGGAACAAAAACCGTTCGGGGCGGAGGTACCGGTGTGGGTGTCGGACTGATCACCCGTACTTGCTGGGTGACCTGAACCAATCCGATGGGTACGGAAGTGATCGTATCGGGCAGGTCGTAACCGCGAATTTTCCACACCAGATAGTCGGCGCCACCATAATAGTGATTATTCCCATTATTTGCCCAAAAAGCCTCACCCGGCAGTGAGGGAGCGTTCGGGAAATTCCCGGCCGACCCTGGTGGCGGAACCGCAGAACCTAAGAACGGAGGAGGAGGTACCGCCGAACCTAGAACAGGAGGCGGAGATACCGCCGAACCCAGAACAGGAGGCGTCAGCGCAGTGGGAATTTGCCCCTGAGCCGTCAACCAACCGCCCCCCGATATCAGGACCGCCAGCGCGCCCGCTTTACGCAATTTCATGGTATTGGCCCCTGAACTGGCTTACGCCCCCCCTCGCCATCCATCGGCCCATTCAGTCACTAGCGTCGGAGGGCAAGGAATATCAGTTACATCTGTTATCGGCCAAAATGGTAAGATAAATTAACTTTGTCGGTAATAATGCCTGTAACTATTTTAAGGATTAGTTTGCAGCGATTCGCCATTAACCATTTATGCCCATCGAACCACACCGCCGGCACCATAAATTGAGATGCTCCATGTCGCGTCTTTTGGTCATTTTGCTCGTTTCACTTATCTTGATGATCGCTTTGCTGATCGCATTGTTGCAGCGAACGGAAACAACGACGGCTAAACCTCCGCCCTATGATTTTGTCGAGTATTGGTCGGCGGCTCGGCTCTTATGGCAGGGTAGGAATCCCTATGACATGCAATCTCTGGAACCACTGCAAGTCGAAGCGGGCCGAAATGCGGAGGATGGTCCGCTGCCGATGCTGAATCCCCCCTACGTTTTGCCGTTGATCATGTTTTTGGGCCTGTTTCCGTCAAGTGTCGCGCTGTTGATTTGGCTGATTGTACTTTTCGCGGTCATGATCTTCACATCAGACGCCATTTATCGATTTTACGGTGGTCCGGATTCGTTTCGACTTGTTGCCATCGCGGTAGGACTGTCGTTTGTCCCCACCCTATCGGCACTGACAATTCGACAAATCTCGCCGTTGCTATTGTTGGGAACGTGGATGTTCCTCGTGTTGATCCGTGGCCGCCGAGATGGATGGGCAGGCGCGGCGACGGTTTTGCTAGCGATCAAACCTCACGTTTGTTATCTGGTATGGTTTGCTATTCTGCTATGGTCGGTGCAAACGCGACGCTGGCGCGTCATTGCGGGTGGAGTCTTCGCCGGACTAACGCTCACGGCCCTTGCGTCAGCGTTTCGGCCTACCTTGGTCGTTGATTATGTGGAACGGATGCGATTGCCGCTAAATGCCTACGAATCGCCCGTATGGGGTACATTACTACGGCATGCACTCGGTGGATTGGATTCGACGCCATTCGTTCTGCAATACGTCCCGGTATTGTTCGGTATTGCCTGGATGGCGTTCGCATGGCCACATCTTCGCGAAAAGGATTGGCCGCAGACATTGCCCGTACTAATAATCATGTCGCTGTTGACTGCACCTTATGGGGCATGGTTATTCGATCTGGTGTTACTTCTTCTTCCCCTGCTACACCTTCTCGCACGATTATTGACCGAGCGGAAATATATTCCTGTCTTTGCTGTATTGCATGGGACAATCGCAGCAACTTTGCTGACGACTATAATGATCGGTACACGCTATATAGCGCTCATTTGGGTCACGCCGGTCATCGGGATGCTTTACTTGCTTGGATTGTCGCTTGTTGGGGGAGATGCATCAGAAACGAGAAAGCCGACGCCAGCAATTCACACATAGTTCAATCGCTCGGGACTGAATTGCGACGTCGGCTCGTCTGTTTAGATCCTTTTTCGGATATCAGACCGCTTTGACAGCTACCTTGCGCGGTTTGGCTTCCTCGGCCCGCGGCAGATGCACGGTCAAGACGCCGTGCTTCAACTCGGCAACGATCTTGTCGCCCGCCACATCCTGACTGAGCAGGAATGCCCGGTAGTATTCGCCGCTACCAAATTCCTCAACCAGGGAACGAACTTCGCCGTGGCCCAGGTTGCGAACGGCACGGACAGTTAGTTCACCGCGCTCGAAGTTGACTTCGACGTCTTCGGGTTTTACACCCGGCATATCCAGAAAGATAACCAGTTCATCGCCGCGCTCTTGGATATCAACGCGGGGCGTGTAGCGTACTCTAGCCATATTTTTCCGCTCGATCACATTTGTCTCGCTCATGGCAATAACCCCCGTTAAAGGTTCCATTTGGATCGTACCGTTATCACTCCGCCTTAACCGCAATCCGCCGCGGTTTGGCGTCCTCATGTTTAGGCAGTCTCAGGTGTAAGACGCCGTACTCCAGTTTCGCCTCGACCTTGTCCGCATCAATAGGGGCTGGCAGACGCATCGAGCGTTGGAACCGCCCGAAGCCGCGCTCGCGACGATGCCAACGACCATCTCCCTCGACGGGTTTGCGTTCGCCGCTGAGCGTCAGCACGTTTCGTTGTGTGACAGCAATGTGGACGTCTTCTTGGTTGAGTCCTGGCAGTTCGGCTTGCAGAAAGAAGGCGTCAGCATCTTCCCAGACATTCACCGCCGGGAAAGCGGAGACCGGTCGTGTCAATTCAGCCCCAAGGTTGTCGATGAGGCGGTCGAAATTTGCCCACGGAGATTGATCAATCCATGCACAAAACCAGGAGCCAAAGGCACCTTGGTCATTTGTGACACGTGTATTTGGAGTTGAATTAAAAATGATTGTTGATTGTGTTAAATTAAAATCTTCTCCCAAGTCTCCGAATA
>RGDT01000360.1 GCA_009918525.1 Planctomycetia bacterium | reverse complement strand
ACATTAACACTCGTGGATTCTTGGCCGATCAAAGGTTCTTTCCGGATCAAGGTCGAAACCGATGGGATGGGTATCCCCATCGATGCCAAGTTGGATCTAGGACCACTCGGACAAGCAACAGCGTTCGGCCGAGTTGAGCTTTCTCTCGAAGGTGTTCTTGCGGGCATGTCAGTCCAATTCGATCTACCTGCTTTCCGAGGAGCCGGTGTTGATTTTCAAGCGGAAGCCGAATTGGCTGTTAACACCACTAACAAGAACCGAACTATCCGTTCCAAGGTCGATCCTGCTGCCGAGCCAATTAATATCCCAGCGAAAACGTCGCAACTACTCGCGGCTGGTCGTATGGGATTACACGTTCCTGATGGAAATGATGATAACCAATTCGGAACCGAATTATTTGTTCTTCAAGGTGCTTTTTCGTTCGTCATTAATTCCCAAGGTTTGCAACTTTTTGCTACTGCCCAAATGCAGATTGGCTCGCCTGATGTCAAGCTATTCGATATCCAAGCCAGTGGGGTGTTTGTAATCACCAAAGACGGTATTGCAGGTGACGTTCAGGTCACTCTAGGTGCTGGCAACATATCGGCAATCACTAATTATCTAACATTTGACGTCGGTGCTCGTATTGTCTTCAACACGACGAGTCAAGACCTCAATGTCCCGATAGCTAGCCGTTTCTTACCTTATCTTTCGAATGAGTTTAAGAGTAGGCTCGTTCCCACGAACGACCCGGCCAAACCTTACGCCTACGTGATCGGTTCCGCTCCGCCGCCTCGGCCCGATGGTTCTCAAGGAGGTGTTGGTCCATATCTAGTGATCGCTGCTCAGGGTAATCTTACGATTGCCGCGATTTTCCACATTCAGGGCGACTTCCATTTTGAAGTTAGCACCGATCATGGCAACGCCGAGATGTACATGACCGCACATGGCAGCATGTCATTTGAACCTTTCGCGGCGGCTGTTGTTACTGGGACGCTCTACATCGGTCAGGAAGGCTCTTACGGCTCCTTACAATTTGGAGCTGCTTTCGGTTTCGGCCCATTGTCTATATCTGGTGCGGCTCAATTAGAGTTTAATACCTTCAATCGCGCAGTCACCATCGATCGCTATCAGTACGACTATGCAACCCGTCGTGTCACCAATCAGCGTGTTCAAGCTACTGTCGATCCAAATGTTTTCCGTGTTTACGTTGGTGGTTTCATGGGCATCCAGAATTCGTTCGAATTCAAGGGGCATTTCGAGTTAGTCAGCAAGCCGGACGTTATCACCGTTTCGATGGATGCCACATTCCAAGCATTTGATTTGTTGCGTCTGCGTGCTTATGGTGATTTCAATATCGTCAAGACAAACAATGCCGGTTTGGTGATGAATGTCGGCGCTACGTTATCATCCGGATTCTTTGGTATCGACGGCGTCTTCGATATGAATGCCTCGTTTCAGTTGCTAATCAACACCCGTAGCGGCTATGGCCAGGATGGTTACGACCTAGGCGTGCAACGAGGTATGTACCGCGTCAATGTCTCCGGCGAACTGTCTTTGCTCGGTACGTTGACCCTTAACGGCAGCGGCTACATTCAAGTGAATCGTGGCGTCTTCTCTATGCAAGTTTCGATGTCTACCAGTTTCTTCGGCTTGGCCAACCTAAATGCCAGCGGCTTCTTTAGTAGCCAAGGCGAGTTTGAACTTTCATTTAGCGGCGGGTTTACGTTCGGTGTGCCCGGTTTCTTGGGAGTTTCGGCTGGTGGCAGCATCTACGTTTCCTTACTGGACAATGACGGTACGGGATCGTTAGGTGACGGAAATACTAATTTGACCGTTTCAGGCTCCTTGGGTGGCACCTTCTGGATCTTTGGTTTTTCGGTCAACACAAATATCACTATTAACTATACCACTGCCACAGGTGTTCTATCGATCTCTCCATCCATTACTTTGAACTTCTTTTTGTTTTCGATCACTATCAGTACTACCTTCAATCTCGGTCTGCTCAAGGTCAATCCACCGATTTTCATTGCCGGCAACGTAGGCGATACATACGGCCAAGCCTTCCGCGGCGGGGAGTTGTATCTCAACATGGGCTCTCGTGCATATCTCCGTAACTATGACACTGATGTCATCAACGAACATTTTGAAGTCGAAACAGTTGGACCTGATGATGATAAAGGTGGTTATATTGTACGAGTAGGTGGTAATTCGCTGAAACGAACCTTCCGCGGTGTTACGTCCATTTACGCTGATGGTGGTTCCGGTCGCGATTTCATTGAGACCGATAGCGCTCTACCGCTTCCGGTTACCTTGCGTGGTGGTTCCGGCAACGATCGCATCATTCATCGCGGAAGCGGCTATGCGGTGATCGATGGTGGCAGTGGTGATGATGAACTAACCGGCGGCACAGGACTCAACCGCTTTGTATTTGACGAAGCGAATGGCTATGACATTGTTTCTGCTCTTAGCGGCACCTCCATATTAGATTTTAACGGATCCATCAGTAGCCTAAACGCTGCACTGACTACCGGTGGCGCCGTAGTGGTTTCGTCCTCCTTGTCTCGCGCCAACTTTGGGGATGCTTTTGTTCGCGTTGATGATGGGTCTACCATCAACCGCAAGTACGCTCCTGTTAAAGTGGTCCATGACGGCGGACATCGCCTCGTCGTCCATCATCCCGGCCATCCGTTCAAGGCGGGCGATCAGATTGAAATTGCCAGCCCCGATTTGAACATTGGACCCGCCCTCCGGTCTAAATTGTGGACAATCTCCGAAGTTACTAGCGACAGTTACGTACTTGATATACCAGCCCCCCTTCTCCATAGAGGGTCAACGGCTACTATTTATTATGGCAACAAGCTCAAGTTTGAGACAATAATTCTTCATGATGGAGATCACACGGCGACGGTCTATCATCCCGACCACAAACTGAAGGTTGGCGATCGTATAAGCATCGATACCGATCAGGCCAGCAATTATGTTGGCGATTTTACTATCACGGCTGTAGGTACTGACTACTACGCATTCGACATTCCATTCTCCAAGATTCGCGATTCTGTTACCGCTCGTCTCAATCTCTCCGGGTTGGAACTCGGTCGTGGTAACGATATTGTGACCACCGATGGTACTCAACGGGTTGTCGCTACAATCAGCGACAACTCTACGAGTGCTGATGAAATTCTTATTGATGGCAGCTTGCCCTCGGTTTTGAGTCTAACAACTGGTCGTTTCCAGGCCAATAATCTCGACCTTTCGTTCGGTAACGGCATCGACCGCTTAACCCTTTATCAACCGTCTCAGTCGTTCACAATCAACGGCACCAATGGCCTCGCGGATCTTGGCTCCGTC
>RGDT01000359.1 GCA_009918525.1 Planctomycetia bacterium | reverse complement strand
CCCTTTCCATCCGGCGACGCGGCGAGAAGATAGACTTCACCCGCTTCATCCTCACCGAACGACATGACAGGGAATCCGCCCATTCGCAAGACGTGGTTGGCGACCACTTTCTTGTCCTTGGCGTCGTATTCCAATGCCCAGACGTGACCACTAACATAGTCGGCATAGACATACTTGCCGACGAGGCTCGGCAATGCTTTGCCCCGATAGACGTGGCCTCCCGTCACAGATTTACCGATGTCGTGGTGGTATTCCCAAACGGGATCAATCGCCTTTTCGACTACCGTCCCGAGGCCAATCTTCCCAAACGGGTGCAGGGCTTCGCGCGGGTTCCAGCCGTAGTTACCGCCTTTTTCGATGATGTTGATCTCTTCCCAGAGATTCTGTCCGACGTCCGCAGCCCAGAGGGTTCCTGTCTCGCGGTCGAAACTAATTCGCCACGGATTCCGCAAACCGCTCGCCCAGATTTCGGGCTTGATGCGTTCCTTCCCGACAAACGGATTATCTTTCGGGACCGTGTATCCCTTAGGGCCACTCACGTCGATGCGCAAAATCTTGCCCAGGAGTGAGTTCATATTCTGAGCGTGGCCGAACGGATCATTAGCCAATCCGCCGTCCCCAACCGCGATGTACAACATGCCATCTGGGCCAAACGCTAAGGTGCCGCCGTCGTGATTCCAGAACGGCTTTTCCATGGACAAAAGAATCTCTTCAGATTCGGGATCGGCCTTGTCCGGGTTTTCCTTACTGACTTTGAATCGTGATACGCGGTTGAACTGCTTTTCGCCCGGTTTGCGTTTCGGAGTGTAATAGACATAAAACGCACTCGACGTTTTGTAATCTTTCGGGAACGCCAGACCGAGTAAGCCTTCCTCGTTTTCGGTAACCAGATAGCGCACCCGGTCGCGTATGTCGAGGAACTGCGTAGCCTTTTTGCCATCCTTCGTGACGTAAATGGTGCCGCGCTGTTCAGCCACGAAGATACGGTTGGAACCGTCCCCCGCGTGCGTCAACACCAAGGGCCTGTGTTCGGAGAGAGGGCCTTTCTCTGGGGCAGCGGTCCAGCCCTCCCATTCGACACTGGGGAATGCGCGGTCGATGCGAACGCCCAACGGTTTTTCTTTTGTCGGTACGATGGGCACAGCGTACAGCATTCCACCCTTCATGTCCGGCACCAGGATCGACTTGCCGTCCGCTGAGAGGCAGCAATCCGCGGCCTGCTCGAATCCCTCGGCGTACAAACGCGGTTTATCCCCCGCTCGTTCGATAACCCAGACTTTGCCCTGTTTCCAACTAGTCAAGTAGGTCCGGCCCCAATAATCGTTGGTGATACCATCGCCACCTGTAGCAATTCCCTCGGCCAGTTTCGTCGTCTCGCCGTCCGTGATACGAGTTTGCAAAAGGTCGCCGCTGTTGAAATCGAGAACCAGTAAATGATATTCGGACATCCAACGAAGACCGTTCGTCGTTTGGAACGCCGGACTCTTTTTCTCATCAGCGAGAAGCGAAACCTTGCCCTTGGGATCGACGCGGAAAATTTTGCCGCCCTTGCCCTTGAGATCACCAGAATCGCTCACATAGAGGTTGCCTTTGGAATCAACTTCGATGTCGTTGAGGAACATCGGCGCGACGGGAAACGCCTTCGGTCCAGCGAACACGCTGGACTTGCCCTTGGCGTCGATGCGCACAACCTTGTCTCGGTCCGTTACAAAAAACTGTCCGCCGAAGGCCACAATCCCCTTGGGATCGTCTAGCCCCGTGCAAAACGGCGTGGGATTGTTGCCGTTTATGACGACGACGCTACCGTCGCCCGCCTTGTCAAACTCGCCGATCACGGTTACATAGGCTTTTCCGTCAGGCCCGATGCACACGGATTCGGGATTCTTCATTCCCTTTGCGATGGGAACTAGGGGAGTCTTGGAATCGACAAGTGTCGGAGCCGCCGGGGCGATACCGGCGACGAGCATCAGCACAGTCAAATACCGCATGGAGAGCCACTCCTGGGATGCGCGGGCGACATCATTGTTCTATGGACTATTCAATCTCATCGTGAGTCTTTCCGCATCTTGCTCCAATCGATACCTCCTGATCCAAAATTCTCAAACAAGCTGTCCCCGGTTTGAGTGCCCCGGCAGTATCAAAATAGAGGCAACCATTATGACAGCCAGGATCCTCGGTTCATGAGCAGAATGATTTCCGATAGCGGTGCCATTTCCTGTCCGGCATTGTCTGGAAATGGTGAGCGAGGCCGTCACCGTAGGAAAACACCCACCTTTCGGACCTGGAAAGTCGGCATCGTCGGTGGTGGGCCAGGCGGTTTGATGACGGCCTACCTCCTGCAGAAATACGCGACGGAACCGTTCACCGCGACCATTTTTGAGTCAGGCCCACGGTTAGGCGGGAAAATTCTCACCAAATCCTTTTCTCGGATCAAAACCAGTACGAAGCGGGTGCAGCTGAATTTTACGATTACTCCAGCCTTGGCGATGATGCGCTGAAGGAACTGATCGCAGAACTGGGGCTGTCCATCAATCCCATGAGAGGGTCTTGCGTTCTCTTCGATGGCCGTGTGCTGTCCAACCTCGACGACGTGTCCGAACATCTGGGGCCATCGGCTCGCGATGCGTTAGTGTCATTCGACCGATACGCCCGCGATCGGATTAGTCCACAGGAGTTTTACCATTCCGACGAAGCAAACCCGGCCGTTAGCGAGTCGGCCGCAACGCGATTCGATTCCGTCCTAGCGACTATCCCCGAGCCGCTGACCCGTCGCTACATCGAGACATTGATCCACAGCGATCTGGCTACGGAACCAAGGCATACGAGTATCGCCTATGGCCTTCACAATTATTTGATGAACGACCCAGCATATATGCACTTGTATAGCATTGCCGGAGGAAATGAGGCTCTCGCCCTGGAGCTTGCGGCTCGTGTACGAGCTGAGAAACATCTGCAACACACCGTGCAGCGAATGTTGCATATGTTTGAGTATTACCCCATGTACTTAAATCTACAGTAATTTTACCAAGAATTGTTGTTTTTAATGTTGGATATGCAGTTGCAACAGTTCCTGTAGATGATGTGTATGTATTCCATTTAGAAGGACCTCCAGTCAATGCATTTGTAGATAATGCTTGATTTGCAGGAGTGTTTAACCATATTACCATCATAGGTATTAATCCTGATATAGTAAGAGATTGATTACTCGGCGTCAATGCTTGAAATGTACTTACACATGATGAACTAACTGTATAACTCATATATTATATTCATATAATAAATTATAATAAAATAATTTATTATATAAATGTACTTTGTAAAGTATTTAACATATTGATCATATCTGCAATTGCACCACT
>RGDT01000358.1 GCA_009918525.1 Planctomycetia bacterium | reverse complement strand
CCTTAAGCGTTTCGATAATATCGTTCTCGATCCGCTGTGTCACTTCGCCAACGTCTGTACGACGGAGGCGGTTCATTGCCGTTTCCATATCTTTCGACACTTGCTCGAAGACCTCAGCAAATGCTACCGCTGATCCCTCGGTCTTGATGAGCTTAAGAGCGGCGTGAGCTTCACGGACGATTTCGTCTTCCTTGTCACCCAGTTTGTTCGACCGAGCGGCATGGGCTACGTCCGGTTTGCTGCCTGTGCTGATAATGTCCTTATCCAAAGTTACGGTTCCGTCCCGCACTTCGATTTGCAAGGCCAGCATATAACGGCACCGCTTTTCCAGATCAGCTAAAAGACGTTCGAGTTCTTCCTCGCGCATTTGCTTAAGGAGTTCTTCCAACTTCTTCTTCGCTTCTTCGAGCTTCTTGATCGCGTCGGCTTGCTTGTCGCTGGCCGAGTCGTTCTTACCTTTTTCGATCTCGTCTTCGGCCTGCTTCTGATACTTGTTGGCGTCTTCGATCTGCTTCTTTACAGGATTGTCATCCTTCTGCTGATCGTCGCCACCAGAAGGAGGCGGCGGGCTGGAAGAACCAGGCTTGCCACTACCGGGCTTACCTTCACTTGGCTTGCCTTTACCACTGCTGGGCTTGCCGTCGCTGGGTTTACCGTCACTGGGTTTACCAGGCTTGGCTTCACCTTTTCCTTCGCCTTGGCCTTTGCTTTCTCCGGGTTTTTGGTCGCCAGGTTTGGCATCGGACGGCTTGCCCTCACCCTTGCCAGAGCTGGGTTTCCCCTCGCTGGGTTTGCCATCACCGGGCTTACCATCACTGGGCTTACCTTCGCCTTTCCCGTCGCCAGGCTTGCCGTCGCTGGGCTTGGATTCGGAGGGCTTGCCGTCACTGGGTTTTCCGGCGCTGGGCTTACCTTCCCCCTTGCCGTCGGACGGTTTGGCGTCTTTGCCTTCGCCTGGTTTGCCTTCGCCTGGTTTGCCGTCTTTCCCATCGCTGGGCTTGCCTTCAGAGGGTTTGCTATCACCAGGTTTGCCGTCTTTACCTTCCCCGGACTTGCCGTCCTTCGATTCGCCGGAAGGTTTGCCGTCGCCGCCCTTGCTATCGCCGGGCTTGCCGTCCTTCGATTCGCCAGAAGGTTTACCGTCGCCGGGTTTGCTATCCTTTCCGCCGTCTTTACTATCTTTGCTCTCACCCGACTTTCCGTCTTTGGATTCGGAACCTTTGCCATCACCGGATTTTGATTCACCAGGCTTGCCATCTTTCCCGTCGCTGGGCTTACCCTCGCCCTTGCCGTCGCTGGGTTTACCTTCGTCCTTCTTGTCTGCAGCCTTACCTTCGCCCTTGGTCTTGGTGTCTTCGCGGCCTTCGCCCTTACCTTCGACGCCGGGCTTGCCTTCGCCTTTGGCTTCACCCTTTTTGTCGTCGCCGTCCTTTTTATCGTCGCCGCCCTTCTTGCCGTCTGCGGCTTCCTTGGTTTCCTTGGTAACTTTGTTCTGGTCCTTACCAAGTTCCTTAGAAGATTTGCGGGCCATTTCTGTCTGAGCCTTGACGCGTTCCTGCTTGGCGATCAACTCTTTGAGTTGCTCGAGCAAGCGGGCCATTTTTTCGGCTTTCTCTTTATTCAACGCGCCTTCGTCTTCGGTGAGCAGCTTGATCATCGCTTGTAAGTCTTTGCGAAGAACGGCGTTCTCACTGATAACTCCACCTAGGGCATCGATGTCCTTGGAAGCATCGCTTTTCAACAAGCCGCGAATCATCGAGTCGAACCGAGCTTCGGTATTCCCGTCGCTGGCAACCTTCAACGCCTTGCGAATGGCTTTTGCTTTATCCTTGTCTTTGTCGGAGCCGTTTTCGAGCCGACTGGCCAACAAGGCTAGTTTCGAGCGGAACGACTCGAAAGCACGCTTGAGTTGGGCCTGTCGCGTGGCCGTGTCTTTGATCAGAATGTCGGGGTTACCCTTGATTTCGGGCAAATCCCGGCTGGAATCCTTGGATCCTGACTTGTTCTCCATCTGAGCCTGGGCCGTGATGCCCAAAGTCAGGCCCACGAGAGCCAGAGCCAAGAGAAAACGACGCAACATCGGGAATACCTCCAGGTTAGCGTGCGTGCCGTGTCCTATGCAAGTATTGCGGGTGAAATCTCATCTCTATCATCACCAGAGAAGACGAACGTGTGACCAATTTTTCTACAGTAACGTTTTTTCGCGGCGCTGTCACGGCGATTCATGGCGTCTATAAATGGCAGTGTTGCTATTTTCATGTCACCAGAGGAGATCGAACGTGCAAAAGCGAGAAAATGCAGTTACATTAAAGGGAGGTGGCTTGACCTTGCTCGGTCCGGCTCTGAAACCGGGCGATATAGCCCCCGATTTCATCTGTGCGACCGGTATGAAGGATCTAACCCGCTTAACCGATACTCCAGCGAAAACCCGACTTTTTAGCGTAGTCCCTTCACTCGATACGAAGGTTTGCAGTATCCAGACAAAGAAATTCGCTGAAGAACTAGCAAAACTTGGGGATAGCATCGCCTGCTACACAGTTAGCATGGATCTTCCATTTGCCCAGTCACGGTTTTGCTCCGCTGAAAATGTCAGCGGGATCAAAAACCTGTCCGACACCCACAACCACAGCTTCGGGAAAGCCTACGGGGTTCTCATAGACGGATTGGCCATGCCTCTATTGTGCCGCGCTGTTTTCGTGGTCGATGCGAGCGGGATCATCAAGCACGCGGAGTATGTAAGCGAAATCGCCTCCGAGCCGGATTATGCTAGTGCGCTGTCTGCCTTGCGCAGCTGATGAATCTATTTCAATCAAGCCAGATAAGAACGGACGACTAACCAAGGCAGCGATACAATCCTCACTGACGGAATGTCGTTCGTTCGACATATTGGCGACTCTCAAACTCCACTTTAAAGCCTTCCGAATTTACCGAAGTGGATAATTTTACCGAAATCGTCCATCAAAAGCACATCTTAACGTGTGATTACAGCTTGTAAGTCGTATCAATTTTTACAATCATTAAAATTGATTAGCTGGACAGATTCCATCGTAATTCGTGGATCAGTCCTGCCAAGAAATGCCAAGACTGACTTTATGCCTCGATTGATTGACACAAGGAACCAAACCATGAGGCTCAATTCCCTGGTTAAATGGTTAGTAGCTCTGGCGGCTATGGCTGCTATGGAGAGCCACGCCTACGCGGCCTGGAACAATGTGTTCCAGGTGTGTTGCACGAGCTGCTCGACCCCCGCACCTGTCGTTGCCGGGTACTATGCAGAAGCGTCCTGCGATCCCGTACCCTCATGTCCACCGGTATGCACGACTCGCTATGTGCAGCGTACGTACTACGAGCCTGTCGTGACCTACAAACCGCAAACCTACACTGAAGCAG
>RGDT01000357.1 GCA_009918525.1 Planctomycetia bacterium | reverse complement strand
CCATGGTCCTCACACTGATTCGGTTCGTGTTTATTTTCAACCGAATTCTGTGGAGGGCGTGTCATGGGGTGATACGCAGATTCCCGATTGATCGTGGGCGAGTTCTGTGTCTGGGTGAGAGTCCGGGCACTGCGGAAGTCCTTTCGGGATCGAGTGGACCACTGAGCCGCGAGTCCTTCCTGCCGGTTCGTGTGGTTGAAAGGTCCGTGGCAACTGCGGGGGTGCCGGCGGCCGTGGTCAATAGCGCAGGTTGGACCACGTGATTTTCCCGCAGCGGCGCTGGGTGGTCTTCGTTTGGTTCCGATTTCTCAGCGTCGCTGCGCCTCTGCGGGATGTGGGGTTCGGTGGTGGGGTGATTGTCCCGCAGAGACGCTGTTAGCAGGGGCCGAGCAGGAATGACGTCGAGGACACAAGTCGTAGTCTGGGCTTTAGCCCGGGCACGAACTCCTCGTCATCCTTGAAATCCCCTGTGTTTTTTGAGGGATGGGGCCGAGCAGGAATGACGCCAAGGACAAAAACCGTAGCCTGGGCTTTAGCCCGGGCAACTTACGCACCCCACCACCCCAAAAACACTGCGTTTTTCCACCAAAGGAAGTCCGTCTCACACTCCCATTCGACTTTTGTCCCCCGCGTCAGGAATGACGCGAGGGACAAAAGTTGGCTGGGGCCGTCAAATCGACTTCAGTTCATCGAAAAACATCGTGTTTTTGCGGTACGGGGCCGAGCAGGAATGCCCGGGCTACGCACGTTATTACTTCCGTGTCTTCCGTGTCTTCCGTGGTGAAAAAATCGCCCCCTACCCACACCGCGTATTCTTTCGTACTACTAACAGTTGATTTCTTTGCCTGACGCAAAGGTTTCATACTGCGAGTTGCACAAGTTGTTTTGTGCTGGCATTTTGCGCCGCAAGGAGGGCGGTGATCGCTGTCTGCCCTTTCGCCGTCAGTTGATACCGCTGTGTACCCTGGACTTTTCGAACCAAACCATGAGCCCGAAGCAACCGGATCTGGCGAGTGATGCGACCTGATTGACGCTTGTGCTGTGTCGGACACGAAGGAATTGCACCAAAGAGCAACGAACGAAGGTCGCGATTGCGAAAGCCGTTCAATCGGAACTCGCTGCGGGCGACCGATTCCAGCAAACGACTGTCAGACGGACTCAGTGGGCTCAGCGAACGAACTCGACGGCCGTTCAGTGTCGTTGGCTGGCAGACGTCCCGAACCGTTTTCCCCAGTGGCTCGGTGTGTTCGACCGCGGCAAGGCTTTCCAGATATCGTTCATTCGACTGCTGACTGATCTGTGCCCGGCGATGAAGATCCGAAACTCCCTTACGAAGACGTTGCCACGACAGAGGGCCATTCGGATCACTTTCCTTTGTGCGAAACACTTTCATGTCACGCGGGTCGTTGACCGTCGTTTCCACACGCAGCACAGAACCCTGCTTGTCGTACATCTTGATGGAGTTGCGGTTCAGTGCATGCTTCACGCGAGTTCCCTCTGCTCGCGTCTTCACCGTTGTGATCACGTCACCTTCAAACCGATGGTGCACTTTTTCTCCCACTCGGCGGCCGAGAAATCGCATCACATCAACGGTGTCAAACTGAGTCATTCGATGAAGCAAACATCACGTCAGTCGCCCATTCCGTTTCATCAGCCGACCAGTAATGGTCAAGGCGAAGCGGAAACAGGGTTTTGAAGCTCGGCTGCACCGTCAGCAGCAATGTGTCGAATACTGATGACCAGTTCGTCTGCAGTTGCTGATCCAGCAGGCTTTGGGCAGCCGACACATCATCGATCTGCACAAAACAATTATCACGCTGGCGGAAGCCAATCCCCGCCGCACGCAATTGATTGGCCAGCCACTCGCGACCATTGATGCAGATATGGATCGTTAACGGCAACCACGTCTGAAGCCTCAAATGCATCAGACCAAACTGCGGGTCCAGAAAGTAAAAGTACTGATGCAGACACTTACCTGGACCTTGCCGCAATTCCAGTTGCTTCAAAACGGCGTTCGGCCCCACTGAAAACGTGTGACATGGTTCAACACAGGTGATTACGCATATCAGTCCCTCCCGGATTCCGTCACGTTCCGCAATTCCCATCGCGATGGATTCTTTGCGGCGATTGCTGCTCGCCACATAGATCACCGGGCGACCTTTGAGTTCACAGACCTGTGCGGCACCGTTCTTCAGTTCGGCGGTAATCTGCATTGCCCAACTGCGAAACTGGACCATCAACACCCCAATGGTTCTCAAAAAACTGGCCATTCCATTCAAAGTCGCCAGCCAGCGAATGGTTCCGCGGAAACGAATTCGATCCCATCCACTGATGACACCCTTGACAGACGACCGATGCTGCGTCAAAAACTGGTTCATTGTGCGACCCTGTTCGGAAGTGAAATGCCTTGTTTTGCAGCATCAACTTACGAACTTGAGTCGCACTTGTCATTGGTACCCGCTGAAATGCTCCCGGAACGCAGAGCGCTCGCACCGTTTCCCAAGCCTGAACTGCGTTGCCACGAGACACTCGTCACACGCAGTCTTCAGCCCTCGGGCGAGTCACAAAAAACTTGGTTGCGGCTGAGCGAAGCGAAGCCGCGCTGGGAAATTCCGTGTCCCGTGGTTTTCCACCGGCGGCTCGGCAGGAACCGCGCCCTCCATTTTGCGTTGAGTCTTTTCAGCGACGGATGACCGCAACGGTGAAAATTCCCTGCGACCGAGCCTGCTTGCACAGCATTCGCTCGATCTTGCCGCGTTTCCTGCTATTCTCCGCAGGCTCGCTGGATCCTGCTTGCAGCCAACTTCGTCCGCAGACAACAGAAAAGCATTTTTGTGAGTGCCAGTTTTTCCGCTGATACAGCCAATCAGGTGCGGTTTCTACGTGAACAGACTCAGCAGGCTGTTTCGCAGGTGGTGGTGGGGCTTGAGGCCGTCACTGACCAGTTGCTGATGGCACTGCTGGCCGGAGGTCACGTGCTGCTGGAGGGTGTGCCGGGCACGGCCAAAACCACGCTCTGCCGCACCTTTTCCAGCGTACTGGGGCTGCATTTCGAACGCATTCAGTTTACTCCGGACCTGCTGCCTTCTGACGTCACGGGTACTCAGGTGCTGGATCGCAATACCAGCGAGTTTGTGCTGCGTAAAGGCCCCGTCTTCTGTCAGCTGCTGCTGGCGGACGAGCTGAACCGTGCCCCCGCAAGAACGCAGTCAGCCCTGCTGGAGGCGATGCAGGAGCGGCAAACGACCATTGAAGGCAAGACGCTGCCGCTGCCGGACCCTTTCATGGTGCTGGCCACGCAGAATCCGATTGAACAGGAGGGAGTGTACCGCCTGCCTGAAGCACAGCTTGACCGTTTTCTGTTTCGGGTCAATGTGGGCTATCCTGAACGAGAC
>RGDT01000356.1 GCA_009918525.1 Planctomycetia bacterium | reverse complement strand
CGCAACATTGATGCCGGAATCCGGTTTAATCGCACCTTGTGGAATATCGCGGACGTACTCACGCCGTACGAAAATCAGCGGGACAGGTTGATCTCGATCAGGCGGACGACCGCCGTCGCGGTGAAGTTCTCAGCGGCGATTCGCTCGAAGAGGTCGCACAGCGACTCGCTGCACGTCAACAGGCCGTCCCTGTGGAATTTGCCGGTTGGTTGCCGGTCTACGACGTATCGGGTAATTGCGGCAAACATCCGCAATTTGCACACGCCGACCGTCCACCGCACGGTTACCGGTTCACCTGTTCAGCTCCCCCCGCCGGACGCCCGGCTGGTCTGTCGTTGGTACAGCGGATAGTAAATAAGTTATCAGTATTGTTTGTCGCCATTCTGGTCGCGTTTCGCTCCTTTTATACGCTGGCCTGCGGTGCGGCTGGTGTGGGTTGGTTCGCTCGCGGACGCATCATCGCCGCCATGATCCGGTTGTTGTGGAAGGCGACGGTAAACGGTGCTTGGCCCTGGCACACTTTGCGATTCATTCAGACAAGGCATCTGCGCTCGCAACTCATGCTCGGGCGGCAGCGTGGGCTGGTTTTCCTAACCAGTATGCCGTACACGCTCAATCAATTTCCATGGGTGATCGAGATTGAAGATCCAACAACTCTTTTCTATCCGCTCATCCAGAATGGTCAGACGAGTGAGATGGACTTTCGGGCTTCGCCGTATTTCCCAATCGTCAAGGCGCTGTTAGAAGCCGATGAATGTAAAGGAATCATCACACACATTCGCTCGACGGCCGAGTTGGTAAGGTCGTTGTTTGGAAGCGAAGTTATTTCGCAAAAAGTTATCCACGCGCCGATGGGCGTGTGCCTACCTGTCGGGGAAAGGGGCGCTCTATCTTTCTCCCCCGATGTATACCCCGACCAACGCATTCAGCGCGGTGATGATGACCTTCAACTACTCTTCATCAATTCGTGGTGTCAGGTTCCATCCAATTTTTACCTTCGTGGTGGATTGGATTTGTTGGAGGCGTTCCACATTTTACGGCAACGCTATCCGCGCTTAAGGCTGACGATGCGTACCGCACTACCCGACCTCGACGCCCACTATCATCGCATCATCGAGGCGGGAGCGGTGCGGGTCATCGACCGATTTGTTACCTCCGATGAGATGGCACAACTACACGCTCAAAGTGACATCTATTTATTACCTGCGGCTCGTATTCACATCGTTTCGCTGTTGCAAGCTATGGGGCACGGCTTGCCCGTTATCGTTTCCGATGGCTGGGGATTTGCGGAATATGTCGAGGATGGTCGTAACGGTTTGATCTTGCCCGGACGATATGGCATGTCATCGTGGGCGGATATCGAGGGTGGGGCGATGCGCGAAGATTACAGCACCGTTTACACTCCCGACCCGCAGATCGTCCAAGGGATTGTCGCTGCCGTGACTCGACTGATCGAGAATCCCGACCTGAGAATGCGTCTGGGCCGGGCTGCACGAGTAGACGTGGAAACCGTATATACGGTGGACCGGTGGAACGCTGCGCTTCAAGAGGTGTTCGACCGGGCCCGCGGCGGTAGTAACGGGGAAAACAGAACCGGAAGCGTGAGCAAAGGTCTGGCCTCCTTTGCTGGAACGGACGTTTCAGGCTCTGATAGTACGGTTCTCGCAGCAGTGACGACGAGGTGAACCCTTGCGCGACGTTCTCCACCGCCTGAATCAACGCTATCACGCTGAATGGCAACGGGCTGAGATTCTCCAACAGAAACTCGAAAGACGGTCGTGGCTCGCTCGGTTAGGCCGCTGGTTTCGCCGTTCGACGATGATAACGGAGGCAGAGATATTACCGGGGCCGGTGCCTGCCGGCCGGGTGAGTGTGATTGTACCTTTTCGCGATCAGGGGTCGCTCGTACGTCGCTGCCTGCGCAGTTTGCGAGGTTCAACACGTCCTTTCGAGACGGTCCTGGTAGACAACGGTAGCCGGGAACCGCGATTGCTACGTTGGCTGACACGGACAAGGCGTGTGGTAGTGCGCTGCGACGAACCATTTAATTTCTCGCGATTGTGCAACGCAGGCGCGCGAGCATCGAGCGGCGACTGGTTGCTGTTTCTCAATAACGACATCGAAGCATTAACGCCTGATTGGATCGAGCGAATGCTGTCTTTGACCTCTGTCGCTGGTGTCGGAGTCGTCGGCGCGACCTTGGTCTATCCTGATGGCGGTGTGCAACATGCGGGTCTTTTTCCCGATGCCGAGGGGCGTTGGATTCATGCTCACCGGCATCAACCCGTTTCGCTGTCTCATCTGGCTCGGCCTCGTCTCGTGCCTGCGGTCAGTGCTGCTTGTCTGCTGATCGGTCGGGCGACGTTCGAGGCTCTGAGCGGATTCGATGAACAACTGCCTCTTACTTACAACGATGTTGATTTATGCCTTCGAGCCGCTCGCCGTGGTTGGAAGACGGCCTTGAGTCCTTACGCTAGGCTGATACACTACGAAGGCTTGACGCGCGGTTTCAGCGACGACACACCAGGAAAAGACCATCTGGCCGACTTGCGCGACTTTCCGTCAGGAGTAACCGCATGGCCCGGATTGATCTCGACCGAGTCGGACTTACTTTCCGCGTCCGTAAGAAAGAAGGCCGATTGAGTCTCAAGGAATATCTCGTTCGCGGTTTATTCCTTCGCGATTCTACCGATACCATGCAGGTCGAAGCTCTGCGTGGCGTCTCGTTGCACTTCCGCCCGGGAGATCGCGTCGGCATCATCGGCCACAACGGAGCCGGAAAAAGCACACTGCTGAAGTTACTCGCGGGTATCTATGAACCGACCAGCGGCACACGGTGCGTCGAGGGCAAGGTAAGCGCGTTATTCGACCTGATGCTAGGTTTTGAAGGCGAGGCGACCGGCTGGGAGAACATTCGCTATCGTGGCTATTTGCAGGGGGAGACGCCTGCATCGATTGGGGCCAAGGCCGACGCCATCGCCGAATTCACGGAGTTGGGGCGATTTCTCGATATGCCGGTGCGTTATTATTCGGCGGGTATGTTGGTGCGGTTGGCGTTCGCGATTTCAACAGCCATCGAACCGGAAATTTTGTTGGTCGATGAAGTTCTGGGCGCGGGCGATATGGCATTCCAAAACAAGGCACGGCGACGGATGCGCGAAATGATGGACCGCGCCGAGTTGATCGTCTGTGTCAGCCACGACTTAGGGCCTTTGCCGGAAGTATGCAATCGCGGGGTGTGGATGGAAAAGGGGAGGGTCCGAATGGTGGGCGAGATGGACCAAGTGATTGCTGCCTATACGCGATCTGTGGAAACCGCCGAAGAGGCACTCGTCGGCGCGGCGTGACCCCCGATTTAGCCCTGCACTATCAGAGCCGGAAACGTCATGGACGGCAAATGATGCAGCGCCGTCGCT
>RGDT01000355.1 GCA_009918525.1 Planctomycetia bacterium | reverse complement strand
ATAGGTAACAAACGCCGCCAACGACCCGCCGCAGGTGCGTGCCAACCAGGACGCCCAACCGGGGAGTTTGTGTTTCTTGTAGTATCGATCGGAAACGCGCCCCAAAATCAGGCCAGTCCCCCAGCCCCCCAACGCGAACGCGCCGAGGATGGCCAGCACCCGGACGATGGTTTCGACGACGATCACGATTTCCTCCCGGCGGTCGCGCCCGGTTCATCGTACCCCAGCGCGACACCGTCGAACCACTGGCGATAGTTCATGCGATCTTCCCGCGTGGGATAGACACTGGTCCGGTCGCGCGGACAGAGGATGAGGTAATACAGTTCCTTTTGTGTCCCTTGCGTCTCGCGATCCCGCGCGATCAAACGCCGGGCGTCCGCCGGGGCGGCGATCTCGATCAAGTCTGGCTCCCGATAATACAGCTTGCCCGTGCGGCCGTCCACTTCCAACACGCGCACCGTGAGCCGTTGCCGTAACGCTTCAGCGTTCATTTTTTTGAGGCGTTCGAGTTCCTCGCGAAGTTTAGCGGGCAGGTCGTCGCCTTGTGGGCGTTTGGCGGCTTCAGCTTCCAGTTCGCGAAGGCGAAGTTCGCGAGCGGCTTGATCTTCGGGCGTCTCGCCCGTATCGGGGTCGGAGGCAAGGGGCATTAGAAGATAAATGCAGAATAACAGCGTCAACACGTCAATCATCGGAACGAAGAACCGCGTGATGCTGCGCGGTGGCATCTCGATCATGACGCCCCCCCTGAATTGCGTCGCGGTGCGACGGCGACACTTGACCCGTCGCGGGTCGTCCCGCTCAGGCTGCCTATCAGGCCGCGGCCGACCATCGCCATCCAGATGGGCAGAATGTTTAGCAACGCCATAAACAGCCCGCTACCGGTGGCGGTGATTGCCGGGGCATAAAGTTGGATAATCTTGGCCGGCGGAGTGCTGCCGGTGATGCTGCTGAAGGTCTGTAAGATGCCGGCGACCGTGCCGATCAGTCCCAGAAGCGGGAACCATTCCGACGATTGTGCGAGTTGATTTAACCAACGGTCGAAGCGTTCGTCAAACGCTCGGCCGCACCAACGCATGGCCCGGAAGGCAAGAATGGTCTGTATGCTAAACAAGCTCAGTCCCAGGCCGACGATAACCCCATCGAGCGGCGTGAAGTGGGACAAGTAGAAACGCCGAGCGATGGGCGGCAACGTGGACACAACGAGGGCGGCGGCCAAACTCGGCACGACGCAAAACACGAGCGGCAGCCAGAATTGGATGAGCGTTCGGCGCACGGCTTCATTTTCCTCGTAAGAAATCGGGCAGTGCCTGGGGCCGACCATCGCGGTCTACACAGGCCAAGGTACTGGAGCCTTCGGCGAGGACTTCGCCATCGCGAAGTACCTCATATTGGTGATCGATACGGACGAAGGTAACTCGTTCGACGGTTGTGCGAATCGTCAGGAGATCATCGTATTGAGCGGGACGACGATAGCGAACCTCGACTTTGGTCAGAACCAAGAGATAGCCTTTGTCTTCCAGGTCTTTGTAAGTTGCTCCCGCATCGCGGAGCAGTTCCGTTCGGGCCTGCTCGAAGTAGACGAGATAATTCGCGTGGTGCAACAATCCCATGCGATCGGTTTCAGCATAGCGGACGCGAATCTGAATTTCACCCGTCATGGTGGTGTTCTCGGTCGATCAATATCTCTTGGTTTCTATCTTACAGACCCAGCGACACGACGACGCCCGTCCTACGGTCAAGGCTTGGCCTTCATCTTCGACACCGCGACCTTCTTCAGCGGCGACGTTGGAAAATAGACGCCGAAAATCGGCCCGCTGATCAATGTCCATAACGCCAACAGTGCCACCCAGCGAAATTCCACGATGCACCTCGCCTCTGGTTTGTGTAGCGTAGGCTCTGCAAGGGATGTGCCAAAGGGGAAAACGGGGCTAAAAGGGCGATTTCGTCGCACAAAGTGTTAACCAATCGAAACGTGATGTTAAGCCGCGAAACGAAAAACACCCGCGTCCGGGAGGACGCGGGTGTGGAAACAAGGAAAGGAAAGGGGGACGGCTCGGGGGAGAGCCGCTATCGAGATAACTTTGCCATCCTCAGGGGGATGAGGGATGGCAAAGGGGAAGCCAGTCCTTTAGGGTTCGCCTGGATCGTCTCACGGACGTCCTAGCCATGTATCAGTCAGCGACTCGGCGTTCGACCGGGCCGCTCTGTTCAACCCCGGGGAAGGGGGGTTTGCGACTGGCGAATGATTCAAATGCACGAGCCGTGCCAATAGATCCAAATTGCAGAAATTTATTCCTAAACAATTACTAAATCATGATTTAGTGCTGAAGAACCTTTTTGCAAACTGCATCGGGCCGATGGTAAGGGTTACAAGGATTGTCAGGTCGCAATGGTAAAAATTACACATTTCGACCACTATCCGTGCCGCAAGCGTCAGCGACGGCTGCTGAAAATCCGCCGCCCGTTCACTTGTCCAGTCGTGATCGTCTCGATAGAATACGATAGGATTCGCTTGTTGAATCCTCACGTTGCCCGGAGTGGTCGCCATGCCTGTGTTTCGCCGTTTCTTTCGCTGTGTCGGTGAGGCTATCGCCGCTCGCGGTATGAGATGTTTGCTTGGCGTGGTCCCTTTCGGTGAGCATATCTACGATATTTGCTCCGATACTCTCGATCGCATGAAACGCGAAAGCCAGGCCGAGGAACAACGTCGGCAGTTTGAAGCGTGCATTCAAGCCAACCTTACGGACATCAAAACCGAAGCCGTCGCGGTATTCCAAGAAGTTCGCGCCGCGGCCAGTCCCGAGGTGCGGACGCAACTCGACCAACCCGAGGTAGCCCAAAACTTTGTCGGTTATTTGACCCAAGTACCGGCGTCGATACGGGCTTCGCAGCGACGACCGGCCGACCCGACGGGCCGGAGCCTGGGCAAGAACTTTTCGATTCAAAAGGTCGATGATCTGGTACGGATGTTCCCCGTCCGGGCACCGCGATTTCAGCCGGGCCATACGCTGTCCATCGGTTGGCAACTGGAAGAACTGTTGGGCGTCGGCGGCTTCGGCGAAGTGTGGCGGGCACGGCATCCGGTGTTCACCAATCTGCCCCCGGTGGCCTTGAAGTTTTGCCTGGACGAGGCGTCCGCTCGCAACCTGCGACACGAGGGCGCGTTGCTCAATCGCATCATGGGCGAAAGCCGCGCCGGTGGGTTGGTGACGCTCAAAAATGCCTATCTGAACCACGAGCCGCCCTGTCTGGAATACGAGTTTGTCGCGGGCGGTGATTTGTGTAACTATGTTGGCGAGTGGTTTCGGTTGGATGTCGAAACGCGAGACAATCGCGCCCGTCAAATCATTCTCAAATTGGCGACGATTTTAGCCCCGCTGCATCAGTTAAACCCGGCGATTGTCCATCGCGATCTGAA
>RGDT01000354.1 GCA_009918525.1 Planctomycetia bacterium | reverse complement strand
TTTGCCGTCCTTGGGCATGCCTTCGCCATTTTTGGCCATGCCTTCCATGGGTTTGCCGTCCTTGGGCATGCCTTCGCCATTTTTGGCCATGCCTTCCATGGGTTTGCCGTCCTTGGGCATGCCTTCGCCGTTTTTCGGCATCCCTTCCATCGGGGTATTCTTCTCGGCTGCCATCAGCTTTTCCAGGGCCATCTTTTGAGCTTCTAGCGCCTTGGGAAGATCACCTTCGGCGAGCGCTTTGGCCGCAGCTTCGGCTGGTTTCGTGGCCTCTGGAGCCTCAGATTTTGCTGCCGCTTCAGCAATCTGTTTTTGTAGGGCTGCGAGATCGGGCTTGTTGGGCATATCACCCTTCGGCATATCACCCTTCGGCATATCACCCTTTTGCATGGCAGCCATGTCGGCGGCTTTGGCTGCATCCTTGGCCGCTTCCAGGGCTTTTTGCACGGCGGCGGCAGCTTCAGCCGGATTTACTTTCTCCGGTTGAGCCATCGCTTGCGCGGCCGCGTCCTCAGCCTTTTTGTCGGCCAGGGCCTTGTCGATTGCCTTCTTGGCCTCGGCTAACTTGGCGACGGCATCGTCTGCCTTTTTGGCTCCTTCATTGGCCATCGTTTTGTCGAGGTCTTTCTTGGCTGCCTCCATGGACTTGGCTGCCTCGTCGATTTTCTTCGAGGCTTCGGGCGCAGCGTCCTTGATGTCGCCAGCCAGATCCTTCGTCGGCGGCGTTAAGGCTTCCTGTTTCTTGGCCAATTCTTTAGACTTAGCCATGTCATCCGGTTTGTTACCCGCTTCCGGTTTGTTACCGGCTTCAGGCTTTTTGGGTTCATCGGGTTTATTGCCGGCTTCAGGCTTTTTGGGTTCATCGGGTTTATTGCCGGCTTCAGGCTTTTTGGGTTCTTCAGGTGCGATCTTCTTGGCGTCGTCGGCGATGCCCTTTTCCTGAGCAATTAGGTTGTCAAGCTTTTTGCTCGCTTCTTCGAGCTTCGAGATTTCATCGCGACGCGAGGCAATCTCCGCCGCCTGATCGGCCAAAGCTCGCTTGGCTTCTTCCAACGCCTTGATCGCTTCGTTTTGTTTAGATAGTGTCGCTTGCTTGTCGGTTTTCGTCAGCTTCGCCGCTGCGTCGTCCATCGCCCGCGATGCACGTTCCAGAGCTGCTGTCGCTTCTGGCTTGGCGTAATTCGCCTGATCTTTCACCGCGTCCGCTGTCCGAGCCAACTCCGTTTCCTTCGGGGCCAACTTCGGTAACTGGCCGGCGTCAGCTTTTTGCTCCGTCGTTGTCTTGAGTTCTTTCTGATCGGCTAGCAGTTTCTCGACGCGGGCTAAAGCATCCTTCACATTCTCCAAAGGGTCGTTGCGGTTGCGCTCGTCCTCGGCGATGAGTCGGTCTAACTCCGCCTTGACCGTCTTGAGGTGAGTTAACGCTACCGTCTGCGATCCGACCACTTCAGTAAATGGCTTTTTCGAACGCAACCACCATTGCGCTTCCCACATCGCCTTTTCGGCTTGGCCAAGACCACCGGCCAACTCCGCTAGGTGCAAGGCGAGATTGCCTCGTGTCGTGTGCGTTTCGTACTCGATCCAGCCTTCGCGGTCACCCATTTCACGGCCACGAGCCATGGCAGGATCTTCGGGTTGAGCCAATTCGACCCGACGACCAAAGCCGGGACGCATACGCTGTTCTTGGATGGCGTCCCCACCTTCACGCTTGGTTGGAGGTGTCATCGACTCAATCAACAGGGCTGTTTGCTCGTTGATCGCTTTGCCGACCTGCTGCCGAGCTTCGCGAATGGCTGTCATGCGCTCCGGGAGCGTTCGCAGGATACGAGAGAACAGACGCATCTCGGACGACAATTTCGCCTGGGTCTCGCCCGTCTTGCGCCACAGGTCACGACGGTTACCCGCGTACACACTGATACGTACACCCGTTGTGATCGATGTGTACGATTTTTCCGGGATTGCGGCTGCTAACGCCGCTCGGAATTTCTCGACTCGTTCTTTCTGTTCGCTCGGCAAAACAGAGAACAGGTTGTCGATCTGTTTCGTGATGTCGTCGAAGTCCTTTTTCACAAATGCTGTGTCGTTTGCCAACGCATCCAGCCGGCTTTGATAGATCAACATACGGCGGCTTGAGGGCACACCCGGCGTCTCTAGTTCGGCCATGATTTGCATCAGCCGCATCAATTGGTCGTTCGTATCGCGGGAAATACGATCCAGACGCTCGGCGGCTTGATCGAGCGTCTTGACGGCGTCAAACTTGGCCAGCACGGCTTTAAGTCCCAAAACTACTTCGGCATGTTTCGCACGGGCTTCTTTCAGCTCTTGGTCGCGTGCTTCGCCTTTGAGGCTTTCGGCCTTCTCCAACGCGTTGATGACAGATGCCATCTGCTCGCGGCTCAGGCCGTCGAGCATTCCGTGTACTTGATCGAGCAATTTCTTTTCGGCGGTCCGCTCCAGCCGGTTATAGTGCATAAGCCGAATCATCGTTTCGATGCGGCGGACGAGTCGGTCTGTCTCCGCCTGAATCTGGGCCTGCTTGGCCTTATCCTCCGTCAACTCGGCTGCCGACACGATGGACGGCAGAAGTGCCAGAGCGAGCAGCCATGGAGCGGTTTTCATCGAACGTCCCTCGAACGGATCAAAATTTTCATCACGTTAAACTAATGTCGTGCTCGGGTCTATCATTATCTTGCTAACTTAAAATTATTGCCCACCTGGCCGAGCGGTTCGTGCGGACTCTTCCAACGAACGGGCTCGTTCCTTGAGGTCGTCCTTGCGTTCCAGCCAGGTGAAATAGCCCTTCTCGTCAACAATTTCCTTTTCTCGAATCACGGATCGGCCCGGAGGACCGTCCGGAGCCGCTTTGCTGAACACTTCAACATAAAACTGAATGCGGTCGCCCCTTTTCAACCGCATCGTACCGCCTTTACCGTCGGGCAGGCTACCGACGTTGAAGTCATAAGTACCTCGGGCTTCTGTCTCTGGGGGGGCGTTGAGGTCATTAACCGACAGGGTGCCGAACTCGCGACGCAATTCCATGCTAGCCGTCGCCCCTGCTCCTCGGCCCGGACCTAGTGGCAGAACGCTGAATCGATCCGCATCGATTTTGCTACCATCGTCGTCCGTCCCCAAGGGAATGACACGGAATCGCATCCTGGCATGCGACAATCCGTAGCGATGCCCCGCGCGATAGTCGGTGCGGAATCGCTCGCCTTCCAATACCGGTATCCCTTCCACTTCCCAATCGTCGGCTGTGCCCCGATCGCCTTTCTTGAAAAATGTCTCGGCCAACAGCGTCACTTCCGGCGGATCGAGCGGGATACGGCGAACAGTGCGACGCGGTGGGTCGATGCCCTCTAGGTCGTCACGGCTCACGAGACGTACCGTGTAGCCTGTCCAACTGTCGCGGATCGGGAACAAACCCTCGCCGCCTAGACCGTC
>RGDT01000353.1 GCA_009918525.1 Planctomycetia bacterium | reverse complement strand
ACGGTCGAAAAGCCTCTTGCCATACTCGCCGACTCCGCAGCCCCAAACGGGCGACGTTTGGCTGCCCTGGCGACCCTACCGCCCGGCCCCCTCAACGAAGCACGTTTCACGCTTGCCCTAGAGGGCGTTCGTCGCGATGAACCGTTCGACCGTCGCGGCCGAGCAGCGGAAATACTGGCTCGCTCGCCGTTGAGTTACGAGCAGCGTCTGGCTTTGGCCAAATCACTGCCGAGTGTCGGGCCGATGGAACTGGGACGGGTGTTGGAAGCGTTTGCGACTGCCGATGCGGTTACAGCCTCCGCACTGTTCACCGGGCTGCGGGGTAGCGGTCTACATCCCGATATTGTGAAGACGAAGCTCAGCAAAGTTCCAGGCGTCGAGGCGTTCGTCCGTGAACTTGACGCCGAAGCGGTTAAACAAAAAGAACGTCTTGATGCTATGCTCGCGTCTTTAGAATCGGGCGATGTTCGCCGTGGAATGGCCGTCTTCCATTCGCCGAAAGCCGCGTGCGTCGCTTGTCATGCGGTCGGCTATGTCGGCGGCAAGATCGGCCCCGACCTGACACGCATCGGCCGGGTACGCTCGCGCCGAGACCTGCTCGAAGCCGTCGTGGTGCCGAGTGCCAGCTTTGTAAGAAGTTATGAGCCTGTCAGCGTAAAAACCAAACGCGGCTTGGTGCATAACGGCACGCTCAAGGAAGAGACGAGCACTCAGATTATCTTGACGCTTAGTGCGACGGAGGAAATTCGAATTAATCGCAAGGAAATAGAAGAAATGACGCCAGGCAAAGTGTCGATCATGCCAGCAGGAATAGATAAGAATCTCACACCACAGGAACTCGCCGACCTGATCGCGTTTCTGGAGGCGTGCAAGTAGCGAATGGGTTATAAATGATCTGGCCCGCCTGGTGTTTGAAGACCAGGCGGGCCGTCTGCTTGCAATTTCCAGGCTATTTCTTTTTCTTGGTTTTCCCACCCCATTCCTGCTCGCGTACTTCCTGATATTGTTTGATCTGCTCCTTATCGCGGTCGTTAAGCCCTGTTTTTGGGGTGTCTGAAGTGTCCGAGCCACAACCGATCAATGTCAACACAACAAAAACTAATGGGGCGACTGCCAAGCGTCTTGCGATTTTCATTGTTGTTCTCACCCACTCCCGGTCCAACTGATGAAGAGTTACGAATACCCTGTGTCACGGAAGGTTGAGTGTTTCACCGCCATCGCGTGTGCCGGCTGCTGTCCACACATTTGCATCGATGGAATCCGGGAAGAAACGTACACTACCATCAGCCATGCAGGCATTCACACCACCCGTGTGATAACTACTGGCAGGGGTTACGAGTTGCCACCATTCTCCGTTATTGGGACGATAGCAAGGCTTATTGGGCCCCATGACCGTGTTGAATCCATTGCGCCAGATGGAGCCTTCACGCCACGGATAACCGCGCCAGTTCCAGCCGAGCGTTCCCGCGGTTAGGTAGTTCAAACCATTCAGATAGGTTCGAGCAGCAACTAGACTGGTGGTGGGAATGGCACCGCCGTCGTAGCAATCACGGCGAGCGTCGCGTTGTGTCGGATTACCGCCAACGCCGTTAGCGACTTCGGCAAAGGCAATCGTGTTACTTGTTCCATCGGTGATATCAGTGATCTTGATGCCGGCTAGTCTGCTAACACTGCCATAGGGTGTGAAATTCGTTCCGAAGACGCCATCCCAGCGGTTAGTGGCACCGACCCAGGATCCGTAGTTGGTGTGGTAGTTGGTGTAACCGTAAACCTGACCTTCGAAGGTGTTGATCTCTGAAGGGCACTGGAACACTTTAGGACGGGCGGTCGAACCTAGTTCATGGTTCGTCACGCCTGAAGATGATGCTCCGTGAGCCAACGTCGTTGTCATCAGATTGGCTACGTTTCCCTGTTCATAATACGGCAGGAGAAACGTATGCGGCGATGGTCCCCAGATGGATGCTGTCTCCGACGCAGAGGGAAAGACGCGCTGCGAGGACTCGAAATTGTGCAGAGCAAGGCCAAGTTGTTTGAGGTTGTTTGTGCATTGCATTCGTGAAGCGGCTTCGCGCACTTTTTGAACCGCAGGCAGCAACAGACCGATGAGAATGGCGATAATCGCAATCACGACTAAAAGCTCAATCAGCGTGAATGCGCGACGATCGCGAGAGGGGGTGTTCCCACACATGAATAACCTCCTGCAATTGACGGTAGATCGAACGATGAAGAGAGGTGTAAGTATTAATGCCAAAAACGCGAGTAAAAGTCACGTGAAAAATGATAATTTTTTCATGCTGACTCGAACAGGCTGAGGTTTTCGCGACCCATCTGAGCTTCTGGCAATGAGCTGGCAAGACGAGAACTTTGAAGCAAATTTCTTGCGAATACCTTCGATCAAGACACGATCAGGTCAGTACAGCCTACCGGTTATGCCATCTCTGGACAAATCCGAAAGGATACCGAACTAAATTGATAACGTAAATCATTGATAGATCACATCTTAATATTCTTCCATAGAATTTATTGATACTCTGTACCCTGTTCAAAAAAACTCCTGTCTAGCTCCTAGCCGACCGTCGAGGGAGTGAGTAGGTTGGAGTTCGTCACTATTTCATGGAGAATCTCGATGATTCGACGAACTACACTGTTTCTGGCGACAGCACTGCTCGTCGTCGCTGTTGCCGGCGGTCAAGAAAAGAAGGACAATGCCAAGCCTAAACCAAAGCCGCAGTACGAACACGGCCCTGATTCCAAGGAACAGCCTGGAGTTCCCAAGGGCAAATTAATCGATATGGGAATCTGGAAAAGCAAAGTCTTTGAGGGGACCGAGCGGCCATGGTGGATATATGTTCCGGCACAGTATGATGAGAAAAAACCAGCGTGCGTTATGGTCTTCCAGGATGGAGCCTGGTACAAAGGTCCGAGCGGAGACTTCCGTGCGAGCGTTGTTTTTGACAATCTCATTCAAAAGGGCCAAATGCCTGTTACTATCGGTATCTTCCTTCCGCCGGGTGTTGTTCCAGGAAAGGAGAAAGATAGTCGGGCCCAGCGCAGTTTCGAATATGACACGCTAAGCGATCAGTATGCGACTTTCCTGGAAAAGGAAATTCTGCCTGAAGTGGAAAAGAAGTACAACCTCCGCAAAGATGCCGCCGGTCGGGCCATTGGCGGTATTTCGTCTGGTGGCATCTGTGCGTTCACAGTTGCTTGGCAAAGGCCGGACCTGTTTAGTAAGGTCTTGTCGCATGTCGGCTCATTTACGAACATTCGCGGTGGCGATGCCTACCCGGGTATCATTCGCAAGACAGAACGCAAACCCATTCGCGTCTTTCTTCAGGATGGCAAAAACGACCTCGACAATCTTCACGGGCACTGGCCCCTGGCTAACCTCCAGATGGAAGCCGCGTTGAAATTCATGAAGTATGAATACAAGTTTGTTATGGGCGAAGGCGGACATAACGGTAATCATGGTGGAGCGA
>RGDT01000352.1 GCA_009918525.1 Planctomycetia bacterium | reverse complement strand
GCTGTTAAGATTGGGTCCGGTTCTGTGACGAAGCTGCGGCCGGGGATAGTGACCTCGCTGGGCGGGTCGATGGTGACAGTTCCGGTCGTCCCGTCTACGAGCAATCGACGACCGGGCCGAACTCCGGAGAGTTCGCGTACTTGCCCAACCATGGGAATACCCAAACTGCGGGCCAAGATCGCGGCGTGGGTTTGTGGTCCGCCTTGTTCAAAAACGACGCCCGCCAGGTGTTTAATGTCCACCGCAAACAGTTCCATCACTGATGCTTCTCTGGACACCAGTACAACATTATCACCTGCTGCTGTCGTCGGTCGTTCGCGAAGTTGCCATAAGAGACGGTAAAAAACGTCCTTAATATCGTAGACGCGTTCCTGATGGTAGGGGGTTGTGATGCGGGCGAAGGCTGCAACATACTGATCCAACGTAGCAAACAACGCACCCTCAGCACTGGCTCCGCTGTCAATCGACTTGCCGAGATCCTGTTCGATGTGACGATCTTGCATGATCATCAACTGCGCTTGCAGAATCGCCCCGTGGTCTTCGCCAACCAGTTCGCTGATGTGTTGCGATAGACGGGTGATTTCTTCACGCGAGCGTTGAAAAGCCAGCGATAAGCGATCCTTTTCAACAATCGGGTCGGAGGCGGTCATACGCACCGCTCGTCGCCATTCGTCAAATCCGTCGATGACATAAGCTTGCCCGAGTCCAACACCGGGACTGAGGCCGACACCCTTCATGGTGCCGGGATGATCCGGGTTTGGGTCACGGGGCGGCGGTTGATGTGCGGCCACTGCGACGCGCTCGAGTAGCCGGGCATCTCCCACGAGACCGGCTAACTGAGCGGCAACGGTTGTGAGGGTACGCACTTCCTGGGCGGAAAACGTGCGTGCTTCGATAGTTTGTAATACCAATACCCCTTGCAGGCTTCCGCCTTCGATCAATGGAACGCCTAAAAATGAACGATAGATATCCTCACCCGCATCGGGAAAATACTTGAAACGCGGATGAGCGAAAGCATCTTGCACATTCACCGGTGCGAGTTTTTGCCCAACCAGCCCCGTTAGCCCTTCCGTCAACGGCATCCGCACTCGTCCCACGGCTTCGGCTTTCAGCCCGACCGTCGCCCCGAGCACCAACGCACCGGAGTCGGGTTCCAGCACATATACCGAGCAGACTGCGGTTTGAAATCGGCCCTGAACTAATCGAACAATACTTCCGAGGGTTTCTGCAGGATCGTGAGAATCGACCACCAACTGAGTTATTTCACCCAGGGTCAGCAGCAACGAACTCTCATAAGTGACAAGCCCTGCCATTTTTCGTTTTGCTCTCAGTGTAGCCCAGAAGAATGACAAAGGCGATTATCAAAGGAAAGCAAGGAAAAAACAAATCAATCTTTCGTATCTGTGGCTGACGACGCTCGCCGGCAACCTGTCAATTCATGTCCTCACGCACATCAGCAACTTACGTTCCATGCCCGCCACAAGAAGAACTCAGAGGTCGGAACTCTTCCACTGGCTTCTGTTGGTTTGATCCCGCCCACTGATCAGCCGCATCGTTTTCCAATGTCCAGCCTGGAACCGGCGGAAAAGAAGGACGGAAAGGAGAATCACGTAAAGGCTGGCGCATGCCCAGGCTGTATGCATACCTAGGTTGAATCGCCAGGCTGCCCAGGAAGGAAAAACCATGAAGGGGAACGCGAAACATAATGTCACCACTGTCACGAATCGCGTATCGCCTGCCCCACGCAAAGCGAATCCCAATACAATTTGTACACTATCAAACAGGCAATACGCCGCCACAAACCGTAACAACAACGGAATGCGCTCGCTCACTTCGGCCCATCGGACGCCATCGTCCTGTGTCGCGAATGGGGCAGCCAACCAGTTCGGTATCAGGACGTAGGCGAACGCTATTACCAGGGTATAGCCAATTGCGACTGTGCTGCCTGTCCACGTATAGCGTGACGCCTTTTCAGAGTCGTTCTCTCCTAGACATTGTCCAACAAGCACTTCGACTGCCTGACCAACGCCGAGCATCGGTAAATAGGCCACCAGATTTAACGTACATGCAATGCTCGTTGCTGATAGGTCTGCAGCGCTGATTCGTCCGATGAATAACAGAAAGAGCGAGAAGGCCGCCATCTCGACGGCTGTGCTAATTCCTTGAGGTAGTCCGAAATAAAGTAACAGGCCCAGGCGTCTGGAGTCGAAACTCCAACCATAACCGTTGCGAAACTTGCGGACGTTTGACGGGTGCAGCAGCATCACCAGCACCGTCCCCGCCGAGGCCCAACCTCCTAGCAAGGTGGCTATACCCGCGCCGGTGATGCCCAAGCGCGGAAACCCCAGCAGGCCATTAATCAGCGTATAAGCCCAAAAACTGTTGACGGTTAGACCAACCACGTTAATAAGGAGTACACTGCGGGTGTCCCCACGCCCAGCGTAAAAGCTGGTCCCTGCTGCCGTAATCAGAAAGGGAAGGGCAGCGGAGCACAGCCAGCGAAAGTAGGTTGTTTCCTGTATTTGCAGCGATTCTTCATGACCAACTAGTTCCACGATTGGCCCGGCGAAGGGAACCAGAGCAATAAAACCTATACCGCTGATCGTCGAAAACCATAATGCCTGGCCTATCATCGGCCCAATCTCTTCGGATCGGCCCGCTCCTGTGTATTGGGCGACGAAAGTGGTTGCATAATTCGCTGTGTACTGAAACAACGATACAAACATCCAGAAAAGCATGACCGCAGACATGCCCGCGCCAACCGAATCGGTATCGGATCGACTCAGGAAGACTCGATCCAGTACAATTTGACCCGTCAAGATACTCTGGCTGGCAATCAATGGCCAAGCCAGCGATAACAACCGACTCAGACTATGCTGACCTGGCCGCTCGGACACTAGCATTTCGAATAATCCCTCCGTCCAGCAGATGATAGAGACATCCACTCGGCGGAGGAGGTTCGCAACACCGATTAGATACCGTTAAATGCGAAATCATCCCAGCTTACTGTACCAGTGCCTCGCAGACCGAAGGTACCAGCAACCAGTGTGGCGTCGATCACGGAAACTAGGACGTTTCCATTTAATCGCAACGTCAAAGTCGAACCGGTAACCTCGAACGACAGTGAGCCGGTGTTAAGTGACGTGCCCGCTGTGGCCAACAGACGCGATTGACCATTTTGGACGATGTAGATGGCCGCGGTGACACCCGTCGCGGTACGCATCAAACCGGCCTGATAATACATCGTACCGGATGCATTCGAGCGAGCGATCAGTCCCGCAAACTGATTGGCTCCCGTGGTCGTCACGGTCGCCGACACTGTCGCATCGGCAAAACTGACGAAGGTCGGATTCAGCAGGGCGACCGTGTTGCTCGCGTTGTTCGACGCAACGCCGTCAGCTATTGCGATATTTCCGGAACGCTCCACCCACTGCCTACCCAATTGCCCGTTGGTAGCCGTATCGAATGAATCAGTGAAAGACGCACCGGGATTGTCGGCAAACACGGCTT
>RGDT01000351.1 GCA_009918525.1 Planctomycetia bacterium | reverse complement strand
ACCCATGGCAACGCAACAACGTTATCATTGCCGGCCTTGTCATAGTGCACCTCGTCCTCATGGTGACGGTCCCAAACGCCACAAGTATTTCAATGGCTTTAATCGCCGTCTTTGTCGCCATGCAAATTGTTGTCGCGCGATTCTTTCGCACTGAGGGCTATTCATGAATAAATTTATAAGCCAGGCCACACGCATCAACAGCACAACCAGTGACACCGTCGGCCCGGCGACCGTCGGCGGCGTTCCCTGACGCACTAACACCGGCACCAGCAACAACAACAATAGAAACTCGCGACCCCCTAGTCCGCCGGGGGTCGGAATCACAAAGCCGCCGACATAGGCAACCGCCATGCAAACCGTCAACCAACCCAAGGTCCACGGAGTCCACGGTAAGGCGATCTCAGGCAACGACGCAATCCCGCAGGCCAACGCCAGCCCGAATAATAGCCAGCACGGTGCAATCAGGATCAATCCTTCGAGCAGATACCCATAGCGAACGGGCGGCATCGGGGCGAGTCCGAGACGTTGAAATGGTCGTGTCACTCCAGCTGCCATGCGGTTGAACAGCCACGGCGTCAGGGGAAGCCCGGTAACGACCAGCAGCCCCAGAGCCATCAGAGTCGTCTCGCCACGGGTTGGATCGTGCCCGGCGTCGAGATTCCATAGTTGACCCGAAACAAGACCGACCGCATCCGCCGGAACGACCAGGGGAGCCAGCGCCAGTGCCAGCAACGCACCGGCAGCCATTGTGGTCAACACCTCATAGAAAGCAGCAAGAGCCGCCGTCGCCGCCGGAGTGCGATCACCAGACACCATGCCGACGCGAATGACCAACGCCAACGCTTTGCCGGGAGCATATTTGCCTAGTTGCGAGACGAAATAGGCCCGCAGGCCCATGATCCAGGTGGGATGTGCTGACAATCGGCGCAGTAATCGCAACCAGAAGACGCCCGATAGTCCTAATCCTGCCAAATACAAAAGCGCCGACAATGCCAGCCAGCCATAGCCGACGGGAGCGCTGCGCGGCGGTAGCTTGGCCAAATCGCGGGATAATTGCCACCCGACGAACACCAGCACCGCCAAACCCAACAGACTCTTGACCACCGGCCACCAGCGCATGCGCTTTTCCTCCCTTACCGAGTATCCTACGATAGAAGACTACACCCGACGACACACGTCGTCAGGTAACGCTTACGGAGAAACCCGATGATACGGACGATTGTGGCATTGTTGGCCGTGGCAGGCTTGGTGACGGCTGAAGAAAAACCGGCGGCGAAGAGCGTGCTGGTTCACGCGGTCATCTTCACGATGAAGGAAGGCACACCGGAGAAGATGGTAGACGAAGTCATCGCCGACTGTCACAAGATGCTTGGCAAGATCAAGTCCGTGCGCTCTTTAAAGGCCGGACGTCCGACCAAGGAAAAGGCCGAGCCGGTGACGACGACGGGCTACCATATCGGTATGGTGATCCTGGTGGACGATTTCGCCGGGCTGAAGGCGTATCTGGAAGACCCCATCCACGTCGAGTTCGTCAAGAAATACGGCAAATACTTCGACATCTCGAAGCTCAAGGTGTACGATTTCACTGATGACAAGTGATGAAGTAGGTGGACGAGCGGGCGGGTCAACGCCCCGGGAGTTGTTTTTAAGCGACAACCGGGGCATTGACATGCCCCGCTCGCCCAACGGTCGTCCACAGGGAGAATCGACTCATGCGACGTTTGCTTTTGGTTTTGTTTTTCTTGGTTCCTTTGCTTCATGCCGATGAGCTTTTCGACGGTAAGACACTCAACGGCTGGGTCGTTGAAGGGGCCAAGACTTTCAAGGACGGTGATAAAAACTCGCCCGCCTGGATCGTGAAAAACGGCCTTTTATGTTGCGAGGCGACCGGCGGCTTCGGGTTCCTCCGCCACGAACGCAAAGTCAAAGATTTTGTACTAAGTGTCGAATACCGGTTCGCGGCACCGATCAAGGGCAAACGTGGTAACAGCGGGATCGGCATCCGCACCTGTGCCTTTAATCCCAAGGAATCGACCAAATCGCGGCCGTCTTTCTATTCCTACGAGATTCAGCTTCTCGACGACGCCGACAAGAAAGCCGACCGTCACAGTACCGGATCGCTGTATCGGTATGTTGCTCCGAGTGAACAAGCGGCATTGCCTGCGCCCCAGTGGAATATAATGGAGATTGAGTGCGTCGGCCCGAAGATCAAGATCATGCTCAACGGCAAAAAAATCATTGACATCGATCAGACCAAGATCAAGGAGCTACGCGACAAGCCGCTGGAGGGATATGTGTGCCTTCAGAATCACGGCAGTAAGATAGAATTTCGCAACATCAAGCTCCGCGACCTTAGCGGGAAGTGACCTCATGAACGAAACCGACAAGACCCCGAATGATCCAAAGCCTTTGAAGGGGGCCGACCGCCTTCGCGGCGGACCGAAACCGAACGCCGGCAAAGTGCCGTCTCTGGACGAACGCGATCTGGGTCTAGGCAATATCCCACGTCTGAGTGTTCTGGATGCCGAGATCGACCGCGACTTGCGCGATGCCATGAGCGAGTTCGGCAACATGGAAACCCTGATTGGTGGTCGCCTCCAGCACAAGGGACCACCCAAGCCGGAAGGACCGCGCAAAGGCAAAGTGATGAGCGTTCGCGGTAAAGACGTTTTCATCGACGTGGGTGGTCGCACTCAGGGATTGTTACCCATCAACCAATTTCCCGAGGGCCTTCCCGCCATCGGCACCGAAATTGATTTCACCATCGAAGGCTATGACCCCGACGGCGTTTTGATTCTCAATCGCGGCGGCGCGGCCGTGCAGGAAGCCGACTGGTCTACCGTGGCCGAGGGAATGGTGGTCGAGGCCCGAGTAACCGCAGCAAACAAGGGCGGTCTGGCGGTCGAGGTCAACGGCATCCGCGGCTTCATGCCGATGGGTCAGATTGATATTTATCGGGTGGAGAATCCCGAAGAGTTTGTGAACAGAAAGCTCAAGTGTGTTATTACGGAAGTGGACCGCGAGGAACGCAACCTTGTCGTCAGCCGTCGCGGTATTCTGGAACGCGAACGCGACGCGGCCAAGGAACAAACGATGGCATCGTTGGCCGAGGGCGACGTCCGCGAAGGTATCGTGCGGACGATCAAACCATTCGGCGCGTTTGTCGATCTGGGCGGCGTCGATGGGCTGTTGCCGATCGGCGAAATGAGCTGGACGCGCATCGGCTCGCCCGAAGACGTTGTAAAATCCGGCCAAAAAATCAAGGTAAAGGTACTCAAGATTGACCCGGACACACGCAAAATCACGGTCGGCCTCAAGCAGTTGACGACCGGCCCGTGGGAGCTGGCCGTGACCAACTACCCACCGGGGGCGGTGGTGACGGGAGTGGTCACGCGGATGGCGGAATACGGCGCGTTCGTGGAGGTCGAGCCGGGGCTGGAAGGACTGGTTCACGTCAGTGAAGTGTCACAGCAACGCATCCGCAAACCGCAAGATGTGTTGAAGACAGGCCAAAGCGTCAGCGTGAAGGTGTTGAACAT
>RGDT01000036.1 GCA_009918525.1 Planctomycetia bacterium | reverse complement strand
AACGGCTCGCCACCGCTAGCATCGCCACCCCAGCGAAATTGGCTGGGTTGTGGATTGCGATCAGTACAACCCACCAAGAGCAAAACGAGAAGGAATATTCGTTTCATTCTAAGGGTTTCTCCACCCGAACTCCTTCAAGAACAATCTCTCGCCAGTTACCTGTGTCATCGAACGAACCAACGCCGACCGCACCCCAGGTGAACGTCTTGTCGATGGCAGTCATCACCGGTTTGGTCATGTCGTCGAAATATACCGCGATCGTCCCGTCGCTGACTTTGCGAACGAGCTTGAGTGTGTGCCAACCATCTGTCCAATCCGTACCAGGCGTGCTGGTCTTACTGATTTTTTTACGATCTGCCTGATTCACAATAAAAATCTGATTGGCACGATCATCTGCTTTCTTCGCGAGGTGAGCGTAGTAAAATCGATCCTGTCCCTGCCGACCAAAAAAGAGACATAGATCGCGATGACCATAATCCTTGACGGTCGATTGACATTTTGCGGTCAGGACGAAATCGCCGACGAAAATGTCTTTGATGATGGCGTAGTTGAGCGGACTACGGTGCTTTGGTTTGTAGGCCGATTGTGCAAACTGGCTAAAGGCTTTGCCTTCTTTCGTGTCGATAATTTTCCACGCCTTTGGGTCGGTCGGCGACCAACGGTCGGCCCCCTTCGTGAAATCTTCGCGGAACAGCGGTTGCGGATCAGCGGCTACGGCTACCGTGCATAAGGTCAGAAGGATAGCGGCACGAATCATGGTTGGCCCTCAGGAGAGATAGGGGCCATTATAACCAGCGCGGGATTTGTGAGCAGGGCAATCCCGCGCCGAAGTCTCTGGTCATTCTTCCAATTTTGGTGGTGTGAAGTCGGCAATGTAAAGCTGGGCCGGCCGTCGCCCATCGCGAGTGGAGGTCCACATCAGACGTTTGCCGTCTGGACTGGGCACAGGCAGAACGTCGGCACCCGGCGCGAAGGTGATTCTCGCCTTTTTCTTGGTATCGACATTCATCCAATAGATATCATAATTTGGTCGGCCCGCGACGCTGTGATCGGCGGCGGCATAGACAATATGTTTGCTATCACCGGTCCAATAGGGTCCCCATTGCACCCAGTCCAGATCGTCTGTCAAGGCCCGCTCGTTCTTACCGTCCACATCAATAACGAACAGCTGCAGGTGTTCTTTTTTCTTACGGTCACTGCGGAAGATGACTCGTTTTCCGTCCGGCGAGAAGAAAGGCCCCCCGTTGTAGCAACCAGGCGCGTTGGTCAATTTTCGGGGGTTCTTGCCGTCGCTGTCCATGATGTACAACTCTAGATTCTTTTCGCCGGAGCGGTTCGAGCAGAAGACGATGCTTTTGCCGTCTGGCGAATAACTGCCCTCGGCATCATAGCCGGTCGTTTCCGTTAGGCGTTTGCGTTTGCTTCCATCGGGGTCACATTCAAAAATGTCGAAGGTGCCGTCGAAATCCCAGGTATAACGCCGGCGTGTTTTAGTTTTTGCTTCTTCGTCGCGGAGTTTCAATTCGGCGGCGTAGTGAGATTTTGCCTGGGGATCGAGGTGAGTGCTGGCGTAAATCAGACGTTTGCCGTCCGGATGGAAGTAGGCGCAGGTAGTTTTCCCGACGCCCGGCGAGACGCGAACGGGTTTGCCGGTGGCCAAGTCCATTGTGAAAATCTGGTAGAAGGGATTACCGCTCCCCTTCTCCTCGGCCTGAAAAACGATGGCTTTCCCATCGGGGGAAAAGTAGCCTTCACCAGCACGAGCAAAAGTATCATCGCTCGTTAGTTGCTTGATATTGGACAAGAAGGCAGATTCGGCCTTCTTCCAATCAGCTGGTTCAGCGTGAGGGAGCAGAGCGAGAAGTAAGACTGCAGTCATTCGCGGATTCCTCTTGGGTCGGGGTGTGTTCGTCGCCATTATAGGTATTGTTGAATCGAAGATCCTTCTCTCTCCAGGAGGTTTGCCGAATGCTTGCCGTATTAACCGGATTACCGCTTGACGCAACCACCTTGTTGTACAGCGGCGTAGCAGGCGGCGCGATGGTCTTGATCGCCCTGACACTGATCTTCTTTGTTCGAGAAAAGAAGAAAAAGCCGACAGAGGATGGCCCTAGCGAAGATTTATCCCGGTATCCGGCGTTAGCACCGACAACGGGCCGCTATCGGGTCACCGTAAGAAATCAGGCGGTGAGAGTGCGGTTGGTGATAATTGCGTCGGCGGGGCGGAATTTGCTCAGTAAGGTGGATGACGTATTGGAACAAGCGGCCCGCGGACTGGGCGAGACGGCTCTCGTCGATAAGCCGCAGATTCGGATTTGGCCGCCGCAGTTGTCCGCAACCGGTTTTGCGCCGACGTTTTTCCGATTGGTAAAACGGCCTGAGCCAGATGGAACGCCCTCGCGGTGGATTCTCCTGGCGGGTCCCGTACGTGTTGGGGACGACAAGATACTACTGGGACTAGCGTTGCAGGCAGACTCAGCGAGCAAGCTAGGGGCAATGCCAATGAATGAAAATCAGTGGGCCGACGTGTTGAGAATCGAGCGAGTGTGAAATGGTCGATAGCTGGAAAGTCTGCGCAAGGCGAGCGGGGCGTGTCAACGCCCCGGTGCGAAGCTGAGCGGTGTGCGTCAACGCCCGCTGCGAAGCTGACAAAAATAGCCGAAGCGGTTCGTTTGGTTGGCGATCAACCATCGCCTTCTGGCGTCTTCTCCGGTTCGCGACCGCGGCGGAATAACAAATACGCCAACCCCTGGCCCAGCAAATAGGCGATGATAACTAATCCAACCCCGGCGAAAAAAACGACGAAGTCCCGACGTGTTACCGGCCCATATAAATCTTCTTCCGGTTTGGCCACAGCTTCTGGCATCACCACCGGTTCGACCTCGATCATCCGGGCGGAGCGGATTTTCGCTCGACGATTACCGCGGTTCTGTTGCGAAGGACCAGAAGCCCCACCCGCTTTCCCTCCTCCGTCGGTGGCGCTATCGCCTGACGGGGAATCCGGGGCTGATTTTTTTCGTCGTTCTTCGGCAGAAGCGCGTTTGTCCCGTTTCGCCTGCCCTTCTTCCTTGGTTTGCTCGAGCGATTTTTTCTCAGAGCTTCTTTTCACTGGTGTAACAAATGTGTTAACCGCTGGTATTTGTGAAGTGGAGATAGCTGCCCCCGAAGGCGGTGCCTTGGCTTCCTCGCGTTCCAATTCATTGATGTAAGAAGCCATCGCCGGATCCATATCTGGAATGGACGAGGGTGGTAAGTTCGCGGTAAGGAACACTTCTAACGCTGATGCCGCTCGCGCTGGGATCGGATAGCGCCCCTCCGGCGTCTTCGCCATCATCCAATTGACGATCTGCTGTAAGCCGTCGGGAATTGTCTTGTTGAATTCAACGAGCGGCCGAGGTGTTTCGTTGGCATGTCGAATCATTTGACTGATGATGTTGGTATCGGGGAAGGGCGGTTGTCCCGATAAAAGGTGATACAACACACAGCCCAAGGCGTAGATATCGCTACGAATGTCGATCGAACGCGGGTCACGGGCCTGCTCGGGAGCCATGTAGTCGGGGGTGCCTAGCAACACTCCCTCGCCGGTCAATCCTGCGTCTGTGTCGTCGCTATCTTCCATGACGCGGCCCAGACCAATGTCCAGAATTTTCACACTGCTGCCGAGTGTCGTTGATCCCGACGGTGGCGTGAGCATCAGATTGCTCGGCTTCAAATCGCGATGCACTAACCCTTTCTCATGAATATGTTCTAATCCTTGTAACGCCTGAAACACCAGCTGAGCGGCCTCGGCCGGCGGTAGTTGTTTACGGCGGGCCAGCATCTCCTCTACGGTTTCGCCAACGAGGTATTCCATCACCAGATAGTGCAGCGTTCCCGACTGTCCAACCTGAAAAGATCGAACAATGTTCGGATGACGTAACCTTGTCGCCAGTTTCGCTTCGCGCTTGAAGCGTGCCAGCATGGTCGCATCTTTGGCCCGACTCGGCGGCAGCACTTTGATTGCCACGATCTGTCCGAGTTTGTACTGGGCCTTGTAGACTCCGGCCATTTGTCCCTTGCCGAGACGCTCAAGAATCTTGTAATCGTTCAGGAAGAACCCGTCGGCGTGTCCGCGGGCCAGCAGTTGGGCCTGGTACTCGGTAACGTACTTGTTCGCTACCATCCAAGCGGCGAACTTGGCGAGATTTCCGGCCTGATCCTTGCTATCTTCGTTCCATCGCGCCATCATTGCTTTGGCGTCCTCGAACGACAGTAACTTGCTGCGTAGCAGCAGACCGTAAACATTTTGAACGGTCAGTTCCATTCCGACACCTGCGGCGGTGGGGGCAGGGAGAGCAGGGGGAAGGGGTCCCCCACTTCCCGCGCCTCCGTGACACGAGAAAGGGATCTCTGTTGTCTTACGAACCCAGCCTTACCCTGGACACGGCACTCGCTCGCCTTGCCGATCAACCTTCGGCCGGCCTCGATCCAGCCCAGGTCGCCCTTCTATTATCATCGGATGAATATCCCGGTCAGGATCTCATCGCATTTCTACACATACTCGATACCTGGGCGGAGACCCTACGTCCTCGGTTGCGTGGCGAACTGGAACGGGATGTTTACTCACTCGTTGGTTTGCTTTTTGATGAATTGGAGTTCAAAGGTAATTCCGTGGACTACTACGACCCGCGTAACAGTTACCTCAACGACGTGATCGAACGACGTACCGGATTGCCGATTACTCTCTCCCTGGTGGCGATGGCAGTGGGTACGCGGGCGGGGATGAACGTCCAGGGGGTTGGGCTGCCGGGCCATTTCATCGCCCGAGCCGTTCATGGTCCTTTGGCCGTGTATTTCGACCCGTTCCACGGCGGAGCGGTGCTAAGCGTGGCGGCGTGCGAATCACTGGTACGGCAAGTGACCGGCAGAGCGTGGGAAGCGACGCCGGACGGGTTATCGGGAGTGGCAACGGGTGCAATGATCGAACGAATGCTGATCAACCTCAAAGGAGCTTATCAGCGTTCAGGCGATCCCAAACGCCTGGCGCGGGTTTGCAGTCGATTATTTCAATTGTGCCCAACTGACCCAACTCAACGACGCGACCTAGGAATCGCACTGTTGGCGTCTGGTCAGGCAGGAAAGGCGCTGGACCACCTAGCGAGGTATGTCGCTTCCGAGCCGCCACCGTATGACCGCGATGAAATAACAGAGGTGATGAAAGAAGTGCGCCGAGAAGTAGCACGATGGAATTGATACAGAGATGCCAAACGGCAATGCACCAGACGTGAAGACCGAGCGAGAGGACTCCTTCTCGCTCGGTGCCTCGAATGACCAACAGGCTTTGCACCTACATTTTTAGGGAGAGAGAGTGAAGCCACTCCCTTCGCCAATCGTGTGTTCCGATACGATCAATAATCTAGGTCAAATTTCTTCGCCTGCTTGCGGAGCATTTCCATCACACTGTTATCAAAGCTATCCTTGCCCTTACCTTTCTTCTTCAATTCCTCTGCAATGAAGTCGGAGCGTTTTTTGTCCAGTTCCACTACTTCCTTGTTGAGTTTAGCACGTTCTTCGGCCTTCTGTGCCAGAAAGTTTTCGCGTTCCTTTTCGGTCTTAAGATTCTTCAACTCATCGGGCAACTCTTCCTCTTTGACTTTCTTCAAGGCATCGCGGTCAACCTTGCCATCTTTCTTAACGGCTTCTTCCACCAAGTCTCCCGCTCCACCGCCCGCTGCCTTACCGCTACGGCCCGCGAAGCCAGCACGATCCGCTGCCGCTCCCGGTGCTGCGGCTGACAACTCGCGTGCAGCCTCCAATTTCTTTTCGGTGGCCTTGCGAGCTTCGCCCCTACCAAACGCAACCACGGTACGGGTCAGCTTGCTGTTCAATTCGGCTAGTTTCGCGTCGAACGGGGTGTCGATCGCTACTACTCCACCCGCTTGGGGAATCGCCGCGTAGCTACCTTCGGACTTCAGGGCAATATCTTTCCACTGAATGGTGCATTGGCTATCCAGACCGCATTGAATTGTGTTGATGATGATATTCTTTTCAACGGCTTTTTTACAGGTTTCAGGATATTTCACGTCATCGGTGTAATCCATGTGACCAGGAGCATCGCCGACGAGAAAGATGATCTTGAGCGTTTTTTTGTCGTCACTCCACTTGATCTTATTGACGGCGTCGAATAGAGCGGCGTTGACGTGTTCGGGCGTGTCGCCGCCCCCCTCCGGCGTGAACTTCTTCAGATCAGCGTAAACCGCGTCCAGGTCGTTGGTCAGGTCCGTAACTTTGGTGATGTACGCGTCGCCTTTGTCTTTGTACGCCACGAGGCCGACCTTTAGATCGGGTGTCGGTTTTCCACCCGCTATCTGATTGCAGATGGACCAGATTTTCGACTTGGCCCCTTCAAGCAAACCACCCATGCTTCCTGTCGTGTCCAGGCAGAAGACTACCTCGACCTTGGGTTTCTTGGCAGGTTCTGGGGCGGCAAACGCCTGCGATACTAAGAGGCCCACCACCGCTAGCGCAGGTGCTACGATCTCGAAAACTTTGAGCATCAGCGAACTCCCCTGAGAGATGAAGTTTTTATCGTTTCTATCTGTTCCTGATACGTTGATCGAAATACTCATTATCCTTATGACGAAACAGCTATCCCCTTGGATTGCTCATTTACATGGTCGCCATTTCATCGCCGCGCGGCAGGTCGTCCAGACTGCTCAAACCAAACTCTTGGAGAAATCGACTCGTCGTAGAGTAGGTCGTCTCTTCGCCTCGTGACAACGCGATCAGTCCTAACCGCACCAACTGCCTCAGCAACGACAGGGAGTCGGCTCCACGCAACGCCTCTACCTCATCGCGCGTTACCGGCTGACGATATGCCACTAACGATAACGTCTCAAGTGCCGCTTGCGATAAATGGGTCTCGCGCGGCCCGCCAATCAGTCGCTCTCGCACCACACGAAAGTCTGGACGCAAAGCCATTTCGTGTCCGCCGTCTCGTGGACCGATGGTGTAGGGCCGATTTTGCGAACGGTATGTCTGGTTGAGAGATGCAATAGCCTGGAGAAACTGATCCATCGACAATCCACGCACTGCCTCGGAAGCACGCGCATACGTCAAAGGCGGGCCACCGATGAACAGCATCCCCTCGACGATTCGTTCCAACGGTGGCGGATCATCCATCGGCTTACTCCGTTGGCAGCCAGAATAGCCCTGTTATCAGCGTGCCCAACCAGGCCAATGCGAATAGACCAGCCAGAAAAAGGTGCGTCTCGCGGCGTCGCCTCATGCCTGTGTATAACATCGCGGGCATTAGCAGCAGTGCCGGGACGGAAAAGCAAAGATGCGTCCGCAATCCGCTGAGCAGAGCAGGGTTATCGTGGATATAGCGGAATAACTGCGGCTCAACGAAACGAATCAAAATCTCAAAGCCTACCACTGTCGTCAGCGTGAGTACGAAGAAAACCAAATTGATCCGCCCGTGCAGCTTTACCTGACCGCGAGATAACGCGACCAACGAAACAATAAGTAATATCGTCACGGCGACAACGGCCGTTTGTAGAAAGAAAATCACTTGAGGGCCGGTCAACACATGGACCTCCTAAGGCGAGCGGGGACAGATCCCCCCCCTGAGCCGGCGAACGGGTCGTATGGACGCCTGAAGGCGGAACCATACCGATTAAATCAACTCGCGTCAACGAGTTATAATGTGCCGCGCACAGCCTGCTCTCGTTCGATGGCCTCGAACAATGCCTTGAAATTCCCTTTGCCGAAACTCCGCGAGCCGCGACGTTGGATCACCTCGAAGAATAGGGTAGGGCGGTCGGCAACGGGCTTCGTGAAAATCTGGAGCATGTAGCCTTCGTCATCCCGGTCTACCAAAATGCCCAATTCTTGTAGATCGGCGATGTCTTCCTTTATGGCACCGACTCGTGCTTCTAGTTCCTCGTAATACGTCTTCGGTACGCGCAGGAATGAAACGTCGTTGGCCCGCATGGCTCGAACGGTTGAAATAATATCCCCGGTGGCCATCGCAATATGTTGGACGCCAGGGCCGTTGTAAAATTGTAAGTATTCGTCGATTTGGGAACGTCGTTTGCCAGGAGCTGGTTCATTAAGAGGGAATTTGATGCGTCCAGTCCCGTTTTGAACAACTTTCGACATGAGCGCGGAGTATTCTGTGCTAATGTCTTTATCGTCGAAACTGACGAGTTGCTTAAATCCTAATACCTTCTCATAGAAACTCACCCACTCATCCATTCTGCCTAGTTCAACATTTCCGACGATGTGGTCGATGGACGCTAACCCAACGGATCGGAAGGTTTGGGGGTTGTAGCGTTCAGGATCAATCGGCTGATAACCCGGAGCGAACACACCCTGGTAGCGGTCGCGGTTGATAAACGTGTGCGTCGTGTCGCCGTATGTGCGGATTGTGGCAAATTCGAGCGTGCCGTACTCGTCCTGCTGCGCGGTCGGGCCGACGACACCGACCCCGCCACGTTCGACGGCCGCATGATAGGCACGGCGAACGTCGTCTACTTCCAGGGCGATATCAATGACGCCATCACCGTGGAGCATGAGTCGGGCGGCTTCCGGGTGGCTGGGTGAAAGAGGCGAGGTCAGCACAAACGTGATGTGTCCCTGACGCAAGACATAACCCGCTTCGTGACGATGCCTTGTCTCCAGGCCAGCATAGGCGATTACATCGAAGCCAAAGGCGTTGCGGTAGAAATAGGCCGACTGTCGCGCATTGCCCACGAAGTAGCGTACATGATCAATACGGCGGAGAGGAACTTCAGGAAGCATCATAATACCTACACACCCTGTTCGGGAACTTTTGGGGGATGTCCATTCCGTGATTTCCAACACGGTCTGCGGATTACACTGGTTGCTATCATTTACCGACGCGAGAGAGGGGGCCCCATTCGCACTGATTCGCGACCTATCGTCGGCGACATCCCTTTTAGCTTATCGTAATCGCGAAACGCTGTAACAGCTTTTCTAACTCGCTACGCAAAAACGCGAACGAAGGTGCGACGAACAACCGGTCTTGCATTCGTGACGGGTCATAATCCGTTGCTATCACCTCGTCCGTCACAAAGGGCCTACGTATTACCTCTGGTGAAAACAGGGAGTAAGGAATTTCACCTAGTGATGATAATATCCCCGCTCCGAACACCTTTAGTTCACTAGATTCTTGCATCAAGCCAAACTCAATCGAAAACCAACTGAACCGCTTTAATGCCAACACCTGTTCCCCGTGCGGGGTAGTAGCAGCCGCCTTGCCGATAAGCGCCAACAATTCGGCGTAGTCAGAGTCCATCAGCGGCGGAACGTGTCCCAGGCAATCGTGAATCATGTCTGGCTCGGGGGTAAACTCAGGTTGCGAGCCGTGCCTCATGAATTGTGTCACCGGAAAACCACGTTCCGCTATGTATTGATAGAACGTGCGATACGGTAAGGCCCCCTCTGCTGGGACGAGATACATCCCCGTGTGTGAGCGGACTTGTGCGCTCAGGTCCCGTAACTGGGGAATGGTGCTGGTCGAAATGGCCAGCCTTCTTTTAGCACACAGATAAATCGAACAGGCATGGCGAACATGTAACTCGTCGAGTTTGGGAGTTACCTCACGCCAAATGCGCGTTTCTTCCGGCGTGTACTCGATCCACGGCGGACCGAGTCGTTCCAAGCGATGATGTCGGCATAGGGCAAACAGTTTGGCTCGACGTTCGACATAATCCCGATCCCTAGCGCCTGGGTGTTCGGGATCTAGCTGCAACTCCGTTTGGTCCGGCGGCTCGACCATTACGGATGCATCAATGACGCCACCATATTCGACTAGGGTGTTTCCGTTGTTCATGACATCGGCCTCGTCGATCGAAGACGAGTGAAACGGCAGGTGGGAAAGATCCCACCTACATTACTATCTTACCCATAGTGGTGGAAAAAACCAACCGCCCCACCACTTTCGCCGTTTTTTTGGGAGCCTTGCCGTGAAAGCCGCTTACATCGAAACCCCCGGTAATGCCGACACCATCCAAGTCGGAGAGCAAGCGACGCCGACGCCGGCGAGCGGGCAAGTGTTGGTCCGCGTTGCTGCGGCCGGATTGAACCCCATCGACGTCTACGTCCGCGCCGGGACGGTGGCGATGGCGATACCTCGGCCATTCTTTCCCGCGTCGGACTTGGCGGGAACGGTCGCGGCGGTTGGGCCGAGCGTCTCGCGATTCAAAGTAGGCGACCGCGTTTGGGGTAGTAATCAGGGTTTACTTGGCCGTCAGGGGACGACCGCAGAATTTACCTGCGTTGATGAACAATGGCTTTATCCCCTTCCCGAAGGCGTCGCTGAAACGGTGGCCGCGGCTGCTGCTCTCACGGGCATAACGGCTCATCTGGGGCTGTTCCGTTATGCTCGTTTGCGCGCGGGCGAATGGGTGTTCGTCAACGGCGGTACGGGCGGGGTCGGCTCGATGGTTGTGCAAATGGCCAAGGCGGTCGGGGCGAAGGTGATCGCGACGGTCGGAAGCGCCGCCAAAGCCGACTTGTGTCGAAGTTGGGGCGCGGAAGCGGTATTAAACTACAAGACCGACGACCTCGCCGCTCAGGTGAAGGCCGTGACCGCTGGTAAGGGGGTCGATGTCTGGTACGAAACGCAACGCGAGCCAGACTTGTTGCGTACCGTAGACTTGATGGCTCCGCGGGGCCGAATCGTGCTGATCGCCGGGCGTGCGGCGCGGCCGATCTTTCCCGTCGGGCCGTTCTATGTCAAAGGATTGGCGATCTATGGGTTCGCGATGTTCAACGCCAGCCCTGATGAGCAGCGCGAGTGTGCCGACGACATCAACCGCTGGTTGGTGGAAGGAAAGCTAATGCCGCCGATCGGAGCGACGTTCGCTCTGGATCAGACGGCAGACGCCCACCGAATGCTCGAAGTGAACACGCTCGGCGGAGCGGGAACGCTGGTCGGCAAGGTTATCGTGCAGTGCTGAACAGACCGTGGCCGACCCAACACATTCTCGAATCGGGGATGAAGAGGGGGCTTCCCTGGTTTCCCCACGCTATCGCAGCTAGGTCGGCCATGACATGTTCAAAAGCGATAGGTAGCCGCCAGGCCCGTGCTAGAGGGCATCCGTTCTGGGGGAACGACGACCACTTCGCCGCCGGTCCGCAAAACCTTCTCAGCTACTTCTTCCAATAGGTCTATGGCGTCGGCTTGGGCGAAGGGGGGAAGGGATGACTTCCCGGACTTCCCCCCGGAATCGAGGTCGGTCTGTTGCAGGATGGCACCGCTACGGGGATCCACTCGCCCCGGTACGACACGGTCGGCTTCGATCATCAATCGGCCCACACGGCCCGATAACGCAGCCTTGACCACGTCGCACAGGTCGGACGATCCCATCTCAAGCGCTTGCGCGTTCGTGTAATCCTCGCACCATTGCGCCAGACGGGTCAGATAGTACGGCTCAACCGCTTTCCATACCACCTCACGCAGTTCGTTGAGGTCCAGCGCTTCGGGGTTCGTCTCAACTCCTTGCGCAGTTAAAGCCATATTCTGGGACACACGACGAAAAATAGCTTGGTGTTCCGCTAACGCGACTAACACCAGAGGCAATCCCGAGGGCTTCGAGAAACGGTCGGCCACAGCCCCGTCGATGACTTTGAAGAAACGCCACTCGTCCTTTTCGACCTCGTCGTGAGGTGTACCTCGCCCGTGATGGAACGCCATACTCCCGCCGCCTGACTGCATCACCGCCTGATCGTCCTGGCTCCACTCTTCGCCCAGTGCTTCCTCAATCGTGGCCGGGAAATGCTCTGTCGAAATCCGTTCCAGATCATATCGGTCGCCCTCGTACATTTTGGCCGTACGCCTGGTCAACGCCAATACCTGGAAGCGGTCGGCCGACTGCGTGTAACGCAAAAGCGGCTGAACGTGGAAACCATCGCCCACCATAGCCAATGGCTTGACTGTCCTGGGTAAAGGCAACGCAAGGTACGTGTCGGACGAGGCCAGAACGGCCAACCCATCCAGGGCGTTGTGCCAGAATTGGTCGTCCGTGGCGAGCGCATGCAACCGTTTCACGACCGGTGCCAGATCGTGCCCAGGGTATTTTTGGTGTAGCGATTCTTCCGCCGTCTTCAGCAGATTGCGGAAGAGAATCGCGTCCTGTTGACTTTGAGGATATCCGCGATGCGTCGGTTGATACAGCGACAAACAAGGTGGTTTGTGCCCTACCAGGAGCGAAGCGATCGTTGCCCGGGAAAGTGCCGTCATGTGGTGCCTCCTCCACGCCAATCCGATTGTGGACGGGGGACTACCAGCATTCCACGGGCCAATTCTTACAAGTTGACTTCTTTTCCGGTTTTTACCGACTCAATTTCCCGAAAACACATGACCAGCGCATCGCGTGCCAATCCGGGGGAGAGCATGTCCGCCTCGTGTCCCGTTCGCACCGCCTCGACGGCTGCGCCGATCTCCTCAGCAAATGCGTCGATGGCATCGCCGCTACCCAAGTTAGGCTGATGGGATTTGCCGTCAGGCGTAAAGACGGTGACCGGTAGGCCCGCAGATGAATAGGAGAGGGTTGCGCGTTCGAGATACAGTTCATAGCCGTGGACAAAAGCACGCCCGCTCATGGCCACCGCCCCCGATGAGCAGGACAAAGCCGGTCCACCAAAACCGTAGTGATAGTTCGTCGTGAGGTATTCCACGACACCGTTGGAAACGACGCCTGACGACGACACCGCCTTGGGTCGCCCACCGATCAATCCGACGAAATGCGTATCGTGAATGTGCAGATCAACCGCCGGCCCGCCCGTCTTCCCGGCGTCGCCGATGTCTCCCGACCAGTCAGGCCGCGAAATGACACGGGTGAGATGGCCAGAGAGCAACTTGCCGTGAACACCCGAACGAACGGCATTGGCCGCAAATTTGAACTCGGGAAAGAATGGCAAGACGTGTGCGACCATCAGCAGCTTACCGGCGGCTCGTGCTGTTGCGACCATTTGATCGGCTTCGGCCTCAGTGAGCGAGATCGCCTTTTCGACGAGGACGTGCTTTCCGGCTCGAAGTGCGGCCAGAGCCATCGGAGCGTGTTGATCGGTTACGGTGCAGATATCGACCAGGTCGATCGTGGGATCGCCAAGCAGTTCATCATAGGAGGCGTAGGGCTTCACGCCTGTGAGTTCTACGCGACCGGGTTCGGGGCCAAAGTTCCCGCGCGTACTGGTCCAGTCCCCGGCCCGTTTAGCTGGGTCGCGGCTACAGATGGCGGTAACCCGTCCATTGGCAAGCCTTGAGGCCGCGAGGAAGTGAATCCGGCCCATGAAGCCGATTCCTGCAATTCCGATACGGACCATATTCGCAATCTCCTGTGTTGATCTGAGCAGCTGCATCCGCGAGCATGAAAGGGAAGTCCCCGGAGCAGATCGGTTCCTAAGGGGATATTGTCAGCCTTCGCTCGCCCTTGGGATGTGGGGTATCATCATACGCAGAGGGGGCTTACTCGACAGCAGAGAAGTCTTTCCAGTCGCACGAGATAAATGTGTTTTTCACTGAGACTATGCTCCCATAGGGGCTACCGCTTCCTTTCGCACCCTGATGACTCGCTCATGACTGAGGGACTGGCCCTCGACTGCGCCAGATGTACCACGTCGCGATACTGCGCCAGGGACGCCACAACTCGGCTATCGTAGTCAGTTGTGCGGGCGTTGGTAAACCGTCGAGACGATAAAGATCACGTACACCAGACCTTAGCCCGAAATCACCCACCGGCAACACATCGGGACGGCCGAGACCGAACATCAGAAACATCATGGTCGTCCATGGGCCGATGCCGCGAATGGTCGTCAAAGCGCTGACGATTTGGTGATCGTCCCACTGAATCAGTGCATCCAAAGGCAAGCGTCCATCAAGTGAACGAATTGCTAATTCCTTGATGGTGGATGTTTTCGCTGCCGAAAGGCCGACGCCGCGTAGACGATCGTCGGGGAGGGGAATAATCGAGGCGGGAGAGAAACCGGGGCTGGCAACCAGGGCGAGCAAACGCTTTTCAATAGTACGGGCCGCCGCCGTTGAGATAAGTTGGGCGATCACCGAACGGACAAGAACGGCGAACGGGTCGCCCCCTGGCTGAAGTGTGCAGGGACCGACCCGGTTGATGAGAGCAGCGAGAATCCCGTCACGACGCCGTAGATGACGCTGTGCCGCCGTCCAGGGGCCTGCTACCATTTCCTGCTCCCTCAGCGGTCGCGGCCATTTGCTCCAAAGAAGTCACCTTTGCGGTGGGACGAATCCGGCGATAGTTCAAGGCGCGATTACCCGGAGTACGCAGGTTCCAGACGATGCCAAACTTGCTCAAGACGACCAGAATGGAATAGCTGATGTCGATTTCCCACCAGTAGAAGCCTTGGTTGGCACTGCTCTGGTAGTGGTGGTGGTTATTGTGCCAACCTTCACCGAAGGTCAGCAAGGCAATCCAAAGATTGTTCCGACTGTCGTCGGGGGTTGCGTAACGACGCGAACCGAACAAATGATTAAGCGAATTGACCGAAAAAGTCGTGTGATAAAGCGTGATGGTACTCAACAGGAAGCCGTAGACCAGACCAGGCATTCCGCCAATGAGCCAGCATAGGATAGCCAGGGTAATACCCGGAACGATGTGAAAGGTGTCGATCCAGCGTAGTTCGGGGTAGCGGCTGAAGTCTGGAATGTCTTCATATGGTGTTTCTGTATACTCGTTGGACAGAATCCAACCGACATGCGACCACCAAAAGCTAGTCTCGTGCGGCGAATGAGGATCTTTGGGGGTGTCTGAGTAGCGATGATGGCTCCGGTGGTGACCCGCCCACCAGAGAGGGCCTTTTTGAACGGCGCAGCAACCGAACCAAGCGAGCATGAATTGGAAGATGCGACTGGTTGAATAGCCTCGATGGGCAAAATAGCGATGGTAGCCTGCGGTGAGGCCAAAGGTTCGCAGAGAAAACAGGGAGACATAGAGAATCGCCGCGGTCCAGGTCAACGGCGTCCAGAAGGCAACCAGTGCCAACAGGTGCAGCAATATAAACGGACCGGAACGAAGACTGAGTTCTACCCAAGTCGCTGCTCGATTCGGTTTAGCATCAGGCGGCAAAACACCGCGAAACATTGTCGAACCGGACGTCGTGGGATCGTTCGGTGAGGAGATTGGTTCGGCCGACATGGCTACGGGCCTCAGAGCGAATGGTAGGGCGAATCAGGGGAATTAAGGACGAGTACGCGGTGCTTGCGGCTTGTTTGCCTTTCGGATGGCACTTTGTTTTCGGAGTTCAGCGCGACGACGCGCTTCGCAGGGCTTTTCGTAATACTTTCGCTTTCGCAGTTCTTTTTGGATGCCGCTGCGCTCCAGCAGTTTCTTGAACCGGCGCAGGGCCATCCCAATCGGTTCCCGGTCGTGAACTCGCATCCGCAAGGGCATTCGCCTCTCCTACTCGCTAGGCCGGCTAAATTACGCCGACGTGTCAATAGTATCTCCCCAACTACGAGGTTATCTTCTTTTAGCAGGTCACAAGGCACTTGGGAAGAGGGGATTTTGACTCCCATGATCCGGAATCTATTCTCACATCCTAAGCTCAGCAACTCGGAATGTACAGGTCTTGCCTCGATTGGCGAACGCATGGAAACTCTCTTCTCAATATACATCCTGCATCTTTCGCCTCCTCGTTGATTTTGCTATAATCTATCTCAAGCCCGGTAAGGTCCCAATCCAACATGGCCGCGACCACGACCGCTCCTCATTCTTCAATGACGGCCGTTCTATCCGCGTTCGATTTCCACCCCGCCACGCGGGTTGTCTTCGGGCCGGGTGCATTGGAACGGCTCGGCGATCTGGTGCGCGAATATGGTGGAGCTCGCGTTCTTCTCGTGACCGATCCCGGTCTCAAAGCGGTCGGCCATCCCTTGCGTGCCCGCGATATTCTTATGCGTGCCGGCTGCGAGGTTTACCTCTACGATGCTGTTGAGGAGAATCCGACCACCAAGCACGTTGGACATTGTCTGGAATTTGCCAGACAGCATGTGATTAACTTTATCGTCGCCGTCGGAGGCGGTTCGGCGATGGATTGCGCCAAGGGTGTCAACTTCTTGTTGACCAACGGCGGGAAAATGAGCGATTACAAGGGCTTCGGACTAGCCAAGAAGCCGATGCTCCCCTCTGTTGGCGTACCGACCTCTTCCGGGACCGGTAGCGAAGCTCAATCGTATGCGTTAATCGCCGACGAAAAAACTCACCTCAAGATGGCATGTGGCGACCGCAAAGCCGCCTTCGTCGCTGCCATTCTCGATCCCGAATTGACCGTATCGCTACCGCCTGGTGTGACCGCGATCTCCGGTATCGACGCCATCACACACGCAGTCGAGTCATATGTTAGTTTGCGGCGCAGCCTGTTGTCTCAAGCTCTATCGCGCGAGGCGTGGCAACTGCTCGCCGGTAGTTTCGAGAGAGTCCTGTCCACGCCTTCCGACGTAGTCGCTCGTGGTCAGATGCAACTGGGGGCCAACCTCGCCGGTATGGCCATCGAAAACTCGATGCTCGGCGCGGCTCACGCCACGGCCAACCCGTTGACTGCCCATTACGGGATAACCCACGGAGTCGCCGTGGGCATCATGATACAGCACGTCATTCGCTTCAACTCGGTTATAGTCGGTTCGTTGTATGCCAACCTCGCTCAGGATGTTGGTCTGCGTCTCGACCCGAATGGTGATCCGGGGGAAACACTGGCCCTGCGGATCAATACCTACCTCCATGCTGCCGGATTGCCGACGCGTTTGCGCGATTGTGGCGTTAGTTCGGGCATTTTTGAAGTGCTGGCCGACGAAGCGTGTCACCAGTGGACCGGGAAATTTAATCCAAGGCCGGTCGGCGAGGCAGAGTTCATCTCGCTATATCGGTCCGCTTATTGAGAGGGCATAGCCGATGCGATTTCTCATCCCGCTGGCCGTTCTCGCAGGGATGGCACTGGCCGACGACTGGTCCGTGTTTCGCGGTAATCCGGGTCAGACGGGCATCGCGACAGCTAAACTACCGCCCAAGCTAGTCGAGTTGTGGAAGGCAGTCGCTGAAGACAGCTTCGAGAACGGTGTCGCGGTTGCCGGTGATACGGTTTATGCTCCGAGCATGGATGAACACCTCTACGCCTTCGATCTCAAGACAGGTAAACTTCGCTGGAAATATAAAGGTGGACCTTTCAAGGCTCCGCCGGCAATCAAAAGCAGCGTTATCCGCGTGGGCGATCTGGACGGCGTCGTTCATGCGGTGGACGCTTCGACAGGAAAGCTCGTTTGGAAATACGATGCCGGAGCCGAAATCGGCGGGGCGAACTTTCACGAGGACCTGACGCTCGTTGCCTCTCACAACGCCAAACTATATGCCCTCACTCGGGACGGGAAACCCAAGTGGACGTTCAAGACCGACGACGCCATTTATGGATCGGTCGCCGTCTCGGAAGGTAAAACCTTCGTCGTCGGTTGTGACAGCAAAATGCACGTTGTGGATTTGGCAACCGGCAAGGAAGATCGCTCGGTCGATCTCGAATCACAAACCGCAGGTACCGCGGCTGTGATCGCAAATGTGGTGTATATCGGCACGATGGGTAGCCAGGTCAAGGCCATCGACTGGAAAAAGGGTGAAGTCTTGTGGGTGTACAAACCGCGCAGAGGTGATGGCTTCTACTCATCGGCGGCTGTTACCGAAAAGTATGTTATCATCGGATGTCGTGACCGTCGGGTTCACTGTATTAACCGCAAGACAGGCGAAGAAGTTTGGACGTTTTTGACCGAAAATAAGGTAGATTCTTCTCCGGTCGTCGCAGGCGATCGAGTCTTAGTTGGGTCGATGGACGAGCATTTGTATATCTTAGATGTTGACAGCGGAAAAGAAGTGCAGAAAATCAAACTCGATGGACCCATCAGTGCCTCACCGGTCGTTGTCGGCGGAAAGGTGTTGATCGGTACCCAGCGAGGTACGCTGTATTGCCTTGGCGAAAAAGGTGCTTAGACCCGCATTACGATCGCCGTTGCCGTTGCGTAGGCGCGGCAGTGCGACATCGACAACATTATGCGCACCAGGCCGAGAGTCTCAACGACCTCGGCCGTGGTACCGCGCAAGCGAACTTCCGGGTTGTTTCCGGATTTTTGATCGATTTCCACTTCAGTCAGTTCTACTCCACGTCGCCAAGGTCGGCCCAATGCTTTGAGGACGGCTTCCTTAGCGGCCCAACGTGCAGCGAAATGTTCGATGGCTCGCTTTCGGGACTGACAAAACCGGATTTCGGCGTCGGTGTAGACGCGCAACAAAAATAGTTCCGCGTGTTGCTCGATCATCCGACCGATCCGCAGACACTCGACGATTTCCGTTCCTAGTCCAATCACTTCCATTGAGCTGATCTTACGAATTGTCCTTTCCATCCAGTATAATCATCTGTTTAGGGGGCGAACGCGGGATGTGCCCCTGTGAGACCGCGGAGGGAAGGCGATGAACGAGGAGACGTTGCTAGCGGATCTCAACCAAGTACAGTGCGAAGCCGTCACTCACGTCGAAGGCCCGCTACTCATCCTTGCCGGGCCGGGCAGCGGCAAAACGCGAGTCATCACTCGACGAGTCGCCTACTTGTTACATTTAGGGGTTCATCCGGGCAATATCCTGGCGATCACGTTCACCAACAAAGCCGCCGGAGAGATGAAACAACGCGTCGAAGCGTTGATGCCCGGTAATCGAGTCTTGATCAGCACGTTTCACGCGCTGGGCGCTCGACTATTGAGGCAATATGCCACCGACGTGGGACTAGACAAGAATTTCACAATCTACGATCAGACCGATCGTTTACGCGTCGTGAAGATGGCGCTAGAGAATGCCGCGATCGATCCGGGGCGTTTCACGCCTGAGGGGGTCATGGGGGCGATCAGTAAGGCGAAAAATGAACTCCTCAGCCCGCAACGCTACGCCGAGGCAGCCCGCGACTTCTTCACCAAGATGGTGGCTAAGGTCTATCCGGTCTACGAAGAGGTATTGCACTCCGCGAATGCACTAGATTTCGACGATCTGCTCTATTGGCCAGCCCTGGTATTGAAAAATAACGCCGAGATTCGCGCGGAATTGGACGCGCGATTTCGTTATGTATTGATAGACGAATATCAAGACACTAACAAAGCTCAGTATGAGATCGCCCGTCGATTGTCAGTCGATTATCCCAATTTGTGTGTAGTGGGCGATCCAAATCAGTCGATCTACAAATTCCGCGGCAGCGACATTCGCAATATCCTCGACTTCGAGCGTGATTTCCCCGGCTCGAAGATTTTGGCCCTTAATGTCAACTATCGCAGCACTCGCGCGATTCTCGACGCCGCCAGCCGTTTGATTGCCAACAATCGGCAACGCAAAGCGATCGACCTGGTCACGAACAATCCTGTTGGGCAAAAGGTCGCCGATCTGTTGTTTGAAACTGGACAGGAAGAGGCCGACGGCATCGCTCGGCGCATTCGACGGGCCGTGAGCGAAAGTAAGCGATCGTATCGCGATTATGCCATTCTCGTTCGGATGAATGCTCTGACGCGCGGGCTGGAGTTGGCGCTAACACAACAAGCGGTGCCTTATCAGATTGTCCGCGGGCTGGCGTTTTACGACCGCAAAGAAATTCGC
>RGDT01000350.1 GCA_009918525.1 Planctomycetia bacterium | reverse complement strand
GACCGACCTAATGGGTCTAGTGAAGGAGTTGGGGCGGCGACGTTGGACGAACTTGCTCGTCGAGGGTGGAGCCGGGATTTTGGGCGCTTTTTTCGACGCCGATTTGGTGGACGAGGTTGAGGCGTTCGTTGCCCCGCTGATCGTGGGAGGTTGCGGCCCATCACCCGTGGGCGGGATCGGCACGCAGCGGATCGCCGATGGACGACGTTTGCGGACAAGGGTCGAAATACTCGATGGCGACATTTGGGTACGCGGACGAAAGGCGAACCATCTGGACTTTACTCGTTCCGACGAGTCATTATGATTCGTCCCCAACGAGCGGGCCACCCCATCCGACGGTGGAAATCGTCGGGACCCTTCCAACGGCTCGCGGGTCAATGAGGAGCAATCCAAATGAGCGTTCGTACATGGCTCATCCTCGGTATCAGCGGGCTGGCGACCATGCTGGCCCTTTTTCCCTGGTCGATTTCTGCGCAGGTTCCCGAATCGGTGTGCCGTCCCACGACATCCGCACGCGAGCCAAACTGCCGCAAAGAGCCGACGACATTAATCGTCAATAGCCGACGCATCCGGTTAAATTATGCGATCAACGATGTCGGCCCTTCGGGGATTTCGACCATCGAGCTATGGGCCACCCGCGATGGAAAGTCTTGGGCACGTTACAGTAACGAACCGCCGCCGGACGGTCCCTTGGTCGTGCATGTGGCGGATGAAGGTCGTTATGGGTTTTCTATTGCGGTGCGTAATGGAGTCGGCGTAAGTTCGGGAACGCCGAAGCTTGGCGACGAACCACAGGTGTGGGTGGTCGTCGATGAAACCAGCCCGGAAGTGAAAATAGGCCGAGTTTCTGTCGGTCAAGGTCACGAAACAGGTACGATCACGGTCGAGTGGTCTGCGACCGATGAACGCCTGACCGTCAAACCGGTTACATTGAGCGTCTCCACACGTAAGGACGGCCCATGGACACCCATTGCCACCTCGATTGAAAACACCGGGCGTTATGTCTGGCATATGCCGCGCGATCATCCCTATGCCTTTTATGTCAAGGTCGAGGCCGCCGACCGTGCCGGAAACATCGGTAGTGATACGACTCGCGACCCGATCAAGATCGACCTTACCCGCCCCAAGGGCACGATCATCGGTGTCGATGCCGAAAAAAAGTCAGCCAACTTAACCGTCATCCCCGCTCCGATGAACGACAATATTACGGTCAAGCCCGAGATGATTTTCGGCATCGGCTGGAGTCGTTAAACCTATCTTCCTCTACCCCGGCACGGAAAAACGCGTTTCCTTGCCGGGATGATTGTTTACGGTCGAATCACTCCGGCCAAATCGACAGCGTACAGCGAATCCTTGGTCAGAACGTGTAGCGTTTCGCCGCGTGCGACGACGGCTGTCGGAATGTCGGGAAGTCTGGCTGTGGCGAGGCGCAGACCTTCGGGGGTGATGACATCCACACCGCCACCGTGAACGACGGATACTAAACCGCGACCATCCACGGCCAGATCGCGAATCCCGCCCGGTGAGGCGACTTTTGCGACCCGAATCGGCTTACCCACCATACCAGCCGACTCGATGGAACAGCCCCACAGTTCACTTTCCGATGCCACAAACAGAAAATCACCATCCGGCCCAACAGCAAGCTGATCCGCCTTGAGTTTACCGAGATTTAATTTCTTGAACGTGCCGTCGGCCTGGAGGTAGTGAACCGCCCTATCACCGTCGCACAAATAGGCCCCGCCGTGCTTGTCGGCATTGGGACGACGAGGATCATTGAGGAACGCTTTACCACCGCCGAGAGGTTGTTTTTCCTTAGTGCGAAGATCAAACCGCTGTAGCCAGCGTGCATGGTCGTAGGAAACCAGGAGACCATTGCGGGCGTCGAGAGCCAAGCCACGCATCGACCCCTCAAATTCGTGCCACACCGCGCGTCCAGCGTTGCTGTCAACTTTGAGAATCCGACCGTGTTCGGCGATGTAGGCAGTCCCGTTTTCGTCCACCGTCAAGGCGGTGGCATCCCTCAACGCGCTGTGCCGTTTCTCGACAGGCAGCGATTGATCGAGATAAAGTCGCTTCCAGTCTTCGGGGTTGGGGCCTGGATTTTTCCCGGTGAGATGCTCCAGGGTCCAGGTGAGAGCTTTCTGGTGTGGCGTGAGGCCGACCAGTTTTCGTTCAAGTTCTTGTTTCTGGGCTGGACGTTCGCGGGTAAGGAAATCGAAGCGTTGTTGTTCAGGCCACTTGCCGGGATCGGAGACTTCTAGGTTATGGGAAAAATCTTGTCTAACGTAAGTAATTCGGGCGGTGATGAAGACACCCCCATCCCAGTTATAACTACCGGCTGGGTTCAATGCACGATCCGTTGGAGGAACAGCGGCCCGTACTTTGTCGGTCCCGCTGGTCGATTGTGCGTGACAAATCAAACACCCGCGGAGATGATTGATCCGCACCATCTCTCGTATAAACTTCCCCGACTTATTCGGTTTCGCATACGGCAACGATGGATCGGGAAGATCCAGCATCTGGACCAGGGCCGGTACTACCTCTTTGCGGCGCAGCGAAACCAGTGCTTCGGCCGCGTGATCGGCAATCGCATCAAAAGGATGACGCAACGCCGTCAAAAGAAGCCCAACGTATTGCTCACGAGGCCGACGATTTAACGCCTCGATCGCTTTGGTTCGGCACATTCGATTCAGGTCGGTGCAGGCGCGGACAGCCAGAGCGGCTGTCGCTCTTGGGCCGTCTATCTTGGCCAATGTGTCTATCAGTACGGCACGCATCTCAGGTTTTTCGGCCATCATCATTTGCATCATCACAGGAATGGCATGGGGACGAAGCCAATTATTATGGCCATCCCCTTTCGCCTGGAGATGTTCGGCGACAACGCCCGGATGATCCGAATCGACGGTTCGCAAGCTGACAAAACCGATACCGCGCCGCTGGCCGGTGAGCAATTCACGCAAAGACAGTGAGCCGGTTTGCAAGGCATCGGCGGCGTCATCGGATAGTCGGCATGCTTCGCCCGCGATGATGGGAAGGCCAGAGCGAAGTAAATAAGGGTCTGGTACCGTTTCGGGACGAAAACGGCCTTGATTGCGTAACATCAAGGTATCGCGAGCAAGGGCGTTGGCGTCTGCAATGGTGAATTGGGTATAGATAGCAAATTCGGGTACGGTTTTTAGACGGTCGATTAGCGTCTCTTCATCCTTTTCTTGACGTCGTACCAGTTTGATCGAGCCAATGGTATCAACGGGCTTGGTCCGCTTTTCGGATTCGGACGGCAATTGAGGCATTACGCCAGGCTTCAACTCTGGATCGAGACTCGCCAAAGGTATGGCGGATAACACGGGCGGTTCAAGAACAGCACGCGGTTCGAGCGGGTCGTCGTCACGGAATCCCGGCAAACGGTTGTCGGTGTCCTCCTGATTATTGAATGGTTTGGGAGGTAAGGTCAAATTGTCTCGTGGATGATCGGGCAGGGGATCTTTATGCCTTTGTTTGTTCTGGACAACGAGGGGAGCGGTCGGCGTCGTCCGGGCTGGG
>RGDT01000349.1 GCA_009918525.1 Planctomycetia bacterium | reverse complement strand
GGGGTGGAACGCCCGCTCCAGCGCCGGGTGGTCCTGGTCCTATGGGTGGTGCGGGAGGCGAACTACAGCCCGGAGGCCCTGGTCCATCTGGACCAGGTACGGAAGGCCCTGGCCCTTCACCGGGCGCGCCATCAACTCCGAACTCTACGAGCACGCTGCAAAATCCGACTAATCTATTGCCACGAACGACACAGGCAGTCACGTCTTGGCCTATCGGTCGCACGCTTGCCTCATCTGTCCGGATTATGGCTCTGGAATCCGAAGGTGGGTTCAAGCCTAATCAGTTTCAAGCGAAGATGGGCTTCCCGATTGAAGATCTGGTTCATGTAATCAATGCTTTCCACTACAAGGAAAACTGGCTATTTACCGTAGCTCAGACCACAAAGCCTTATAATGCCGAGCAAATAAAAGCTAATCTCAAGCTCGAACTGCCGACCCGTGTGCGTGGAAAGAAATCGAATATCGAACGCGAATTATTCGCAATGCAAGGCGATTTCGAGAGCCTGGGTAACTTGTTGTTCAAAGGAGCGGCTCCTCAAAAGGATTTCGGGGTCGTATTTGTTGACGCCAATACCCTGGCTTTTGGCAATATGTCAGTTTTAACGACGTTCCTCGAAGAAGATGCCAAGCCGGAACCGCGGCCTGAAAATTTACCTACAACCCCGGAAACCCCGGGCGGAGGGATGTCTCCTGGCGGAATGCCGGGATCTGGTGGGCCCGGTGGCCCTCCGATGCCCGGTGGTCCTCCGATGCCCGGTGGTCCTCCGATGCCCGGTGGTCCTCCGATGCCCGGTGGTCCTCCGATGCCCGGTGGTCCTCCGATGCCCGGTGGTCCTGGGCGAGGGGGACCCGGTATGCCTGGTGGACCAGGCGCTCCCGAGATGCCAGGGGGTGGCACAACTGGTACAACTCCTGCCCCAACTCCTACAGGGCCTGGCTCCTATTTGACTCTCGCGCCGGGATTGAAAAGCATCATGGACAAGATCGAGAAAGTCGAAGAGAACCGCGAAACAAAAAAGCGTAGCCCAAACGCGATAATCAGTTTCGCGGGTGAATTGACTGCGATTCTCGATGTTTCCGAACGTCAGATGAAGCAACAACTGGGTACGGTTCCGCCTGAGTTTGCTCAGGGTAAGGCGCAGTTGAAAACCGTTCGGTCGATTGGATTGTCCGTTGTTAGCTTCGACCAAAATACCGCCCATGGGATCGTGGCTGCCGAGTTTATTCAACCGCGTGATGCTCAACTGATCGAGACGGTGGTCAAAAATCTGGCGGCTCCAGCAATCAAGGATTGGATTCAACAAACCTTCAAGCTACGAGTGACCATGCCAGCGGGATCACAATCTCCTGGCGGTTTTGGTAATCCGGGCGAAGGCGGTCCTGGAGTGGGTCCAGGTGGTCCTGGAGTGGGTCCAGGCGGTCCTGGAGTGGGGATAGGTCCGGGTCGTCCAGGTGGCCCCGGTTCTCCTCCAGGTATGCCTCCTGGAGTGGGGCCAGGTGGTCCTGGCTTCCCAGGTGGTCCGGGGTTCCCAGGCGGTCCGGGCGGCATGGGTGGGACCAATCCCGAAGACCGTGGTGATGGAACACTTGTGATCGAACGAGAAGACCGTGTCGTCTTTGCCGATCTCGATTTATCGCTAAGTAATGACGCCTATAAAATGATGGCTCCCATGGTGAGCCAGGCCATACTGGCCCTCAAGGGGGTCAGCGACATGGCCTCGACACGCTCTCGCGTTCACGAATTGGCTGCGGCAATTCAAGCCTATGTTAAAGAAAAGAATGCTTTCCCTCGTGGTACCGTTGATCGGCCTATTCCTTCGGATCGTGGTTTTCCGTGGCGTCCCGATCAGCGACTGGGTTGGACTGCATCCCTATTGCCATACCTCGGGCCTGAGTACAAAGAATGGCGTCTCGATCCAGCAATGAACTGGAATGAGCCGACCAATCTTCCCTTTGCTCGCCGAATGGTTCCTCAGTTTTTGGCAAGTAATTATCCGGGCGTCGGTGATGCGATGATCACTTATCCCGGTGCGGGTGACTTGCCGGTCGGTTCCACCAACTGGGTGGGTATGGCCGGCTTGGGACTGGATGCGGCTGAGTACGACCCCTCCAATAAAAAGCGGGGTGTGTTTGGATACGAGCGTGTGACTCGTAAGGATGAGATTACCGACGGTCTTGACCAGACAATCGCTCTTATCCTGGTACCGGGTAACCTTCGCACACCGTGGCTTGCAGGTGGTGGAGCGACGATTCGATCCGTGGACGACACCGAGCCGAACCCGTTGCAACCTTTCGTCTGCATTAACTATCCGGCCGACCCGAATCGTAAAAGCAAATGGGACGGCAAACGTGGATCGTTGGCGATCATGGCCGATGGAAAGGTACGGTTCCTGCCATCGGATATGGCTCCTGAAATTTTCAAGGCGCTATGCACGGTTGATGGCGATGACAAACTACCGGGCCGCATCGATGATGTCGCGCCGTTGATCCCAGACCCAGATGCTCGTGGTTTGACAACGACGGTTCCACCGCCGATGAAAGCAAATCCTGTGGTACCGAAACTACCCGTTCCACCGGGTCCCGGAGTCGTTCCTCCGCCCATAGGGCTTCCTATGGTTCCAGGTGGAAAATCGTAATAACCTGAGTGTTCAAGGACGCCGACCGATAGCCTCGGTCGGCGTCCTGCTTTTCCTACGTGTTAAGGTCTATTCAAAAACGAACAGAATTCCCAACCGCTTGGTGGCAACGAAATTGTCATTCTGATAGCTTAAAAAATATCTTTTACCCCGTTTGTCCGTCGGAGAACCTCTCCATGACTACCCCGACTCGTCGTGATTTCCTGCAAACCAGCGCAACTGGTGCGCTGGCCCTGTCTGCGGCCAGTTACTCCCGCGTCTTTGGCGCGATGGAGTCGGTCGGCGTCGCCTTTCTGGGCGTCGGTGGCCGGTGCCAGCAACACATCGACGTGATTCTCGAAATGCAGAAAAAGGGACTGAAAGTTCGCCCCGTCGCTGTTTGCGATGTCTGGGACGGCCAATCGGTCAAAGGACTCATTAAAGGACGTGGCCTATACCCGTCAGCTGAACGCTGTGGATTGCCGACCAAGGAAAACGGTAGTACCGTTACAAAGGATTACCGTAATATTCTTGAGAAAGTCAAAGAAGCCAACGTTGTTTGTATCGCCACGCCCGATCACTGGCACGCTAAGATGGCCCTTGATGCCATGGACGCCGGTAAGGACGTCTACATGGAAAAGCCGATGACCAAGACGATTGCTGAGGCGATCGCAGTCGCGAAAAAGGCTCAGGACAAGAACCGTGTCGTGACCGTGGGCGTGCAGTCGATGGCTGACCCGACGTGGCAAGCCGCATTGGAGTATATCCAGGCGGGTAACCTTGGTCACGTCTTCCAAGGGCAGACCAGCTATTACCGCAATAGCAATGTCGGCCAGTGGCGATACTATCCGCTCACCAAGGAAATGTCTCCCAAGACGATCGATTGGAAAATGTTCCTTGGCTGCGACTTCGAGGTGAACGGCCA